>DASYRE010000009.1 GCA_036004685.1 Candidatus Polarisedimenticolia bacterium
AGGTTTCCGTAGCCCGGGTACATGCGCTCGAGAATGTAGTCGCGGTCTTTCTCGGGGATGTCGTTGGGGTGGCGCTTGTCCTTCTGGTCTTTCGGGACCCAGACGCGTCCGCCCTCGCCGCGCGCGCTCTCGGAGATGAGCCTGAGCTTGTCGGCGCCCGGGATGGCCGTCGGATGCACCTGGATGAACTCGCCGTTGGCGTAGTACACGCCCTGCTGGTAGGCGGCGGCGGCCGCGCTGCCCGTGTTCACCACCGAGTTGGTGCTCTTGCCGAACACGATGCCGGGGCCGCCGGTCGCGAGCATCACGGCTCCGGCCGGGAACGCGCGCACCTCCATCCGCCGGAGGTCGAGCGCCGTGATCCCGCGGCAGCGCCCCGCCTCGTCGAGGATCGCCGAGCAGAACTCCCAGGTCTCGAACTTCTGTACCAGGCCGGCGGCCTCGTGGCGCCGCACCTGCTCGTCGAGGGCGTAGAGGAGCTGCTGGCCCGTGGTGGCGCCGGCGAAGGCGGTGCGGTGGTAGAGCGTTCCGCCGAACCGGCGGAAATCGAGGTTCCCTTCCGGCGTCCGGTTGAACTGCACGCCCATCCGATCCAGGAGGTAGATCAGATCCGGCGCGGCATAGCACATCGCCTTGCACAGCGGCTGATCGGCGAGGAAGTCGCCGCCTTTGACGGAGTCGATGAAGTGGATCTCCGGGGAGTCGTTCTCTCCCCGGATGTTGACGGCGCCGTTGATCCCCCCCTGGGCGCAGACGGAATGGGAGCGCCTCACCGGCACCACGGAGAAGAGATCGAGCGCGTGCCCCGCCTCGGCGATCTGGATCGCCGCCATCAGCCCGGCGAGTCCTCCTCCCACGACGATGAATCGCGGCTCCGGCATCGCTCCTGCCCTACCGGATTCCCTGGCCCATCAGATCGAGGAAGTGCGCGGAGCTGAGGATTCCACCCTGAAAATTCCCGAGGTCCAGCTTCTCGTTGGGAGCGTGAGCGTTCTCGTCGGGAACGCCGATTCCCATGAGGACCGACGGGATCTTCAGGACGTCGGCGAACGTGGCGACGACGGGGATGGAGCCTCCTTCCCGCGTGTAGACCGGGCGCTTCCCGAAACCCTTCTCGAAGGCCTTCGCCGCCGCCTGGATGGCGGGATGATCGATCGGCGCGACCCAGGGCTCCCCGCCGTGCATGCGCGTGACCGTCATCTCGACCGTCTTCGGGCAGATCTTCCGGAGGTGCTTCTCGAAGAGCTTGGCGACCTTGTCGGGATCCTGGTTCGGGACGAGGCGCATCGAGACTTTGGCCATCGCCACGGCCGGGATCACCGTCTTGGCGCCCTCGCCCGTGAAACCCGAGAGGATCCCGTTCACCTCGAAGGTGGGCCGGGCCCAGGTGCGCTCCAGCGTCGAGTAGCCTTTCTCGCCGCTCAGCGCCGGCGCCCCGAGCTCCTTGGCATATTGCCTGTCGGAGAAGGGCAGGCGCTTGAACTCCTTGCGCTCCCTCGCCGTCAGGGGCTTCACGTCCTTGTAGAAGCCGGGAATCGTGACCCGGCCGCGGACCTTCGTGGCGGATAGCATCTCGGCCAGGACGAAGGCTGGGTTGGCGACCGCGCCGCCGAAGGAGCCGGAATGGAGATCGCTGCTGCTGCCGCGGAGATCGATCTGGTAGTAGATCAGCCCGCGCAGGCCGTAGCAGATCGAGGGGAGGCCGCGCTGGAACATCGCCGTGTCGGAGATCAGGACGACGTCGGCCTTGAGGAGGTCCTTGTGGGAGGCCACGAACTTGTCGAGGTGCTCGCTGCCGACCTCCTCCTCCCCCTCGATCAGGAACTTCACGTTCACCGGGAGCGTTCCGTGCTGCTTCAGGTGCGCCTCGACCGCCGCGAAGTGGATGTAGATTTGCCCCTTATCGTCGGCCGACCCGCGGGCGTACAGCTGTCCGTCCCGGATCGTGGGATCGAACGGACCCGACTCCCACAGGTTCAGCGGATCGACCGGCTGGACGTCGTAATGGCCGTAAACCAGGATGGTCGGGCGTCCTGGCGCGCCGTCCCATTCCCCGAACACGATCGGATGTCCGGGCGTCTTGAAGATTTCGGCGCGCATCAGCCCTGACTTGCGCATCAGATCGGCGACGAAATGGGCGCAGCGCTCGGTGTCGGCGTTGTGCTGCGAGGAGCTGCTGATGGAGGGAATCTTCAGGAATTCTACGAGGTCGGCGACGTAGCGATCCTTGTTCTGGCGGATGAATGAGACCACTTTTTCCATGGTACGCTCCTGCGGAGAGGCGGCTGCTCCACGACGGGGGCCTCGGAGTCGCGCTTGACGGCGGCGGATCTTATCACCCGTCCGTCGTCGTATCAACGCGTCCGGGCGCGCCGGAACCGCGAATCGCGTTGAAAGGAACGACAGGCGCGTGCTACGATGCGCGCCGATTTCACGAAGGAGGGGCCGATGAACGAGAAGCGCCGATTCCTCCAGGGCCAGAGAATCTATCCGGAGCCGCTGAAAGCCGGCGCCCGGGTGGACGAGATGATCGATCAGGCCTTCCTGGCGTACAACGCGGGACGCCTGCAGAAGGCCTGCAGCCTGTTCACCGAGAAGATGCTCGAGCCCGACGTGATCGTGGGCATGTCGCTTTCCGGAGCGATGACCCCGGCCGGAATCGGACGATCGGCGATCGTCCCGTTGATGCAGAGCGGCTTCGTCGATTGGATCACCAGCACCGGCGCGAACCTCTACCACGACGCGCACGCCGGGCTCGGCCTGTACATGCACCGCGGGAGCCACGAGATCGACGACACCGTCCTGCGGCGCGAGGGGGTGGTGCGGATTTACGACATCCTGTTCGACTACGATGTGCTCCTCTCCACCGACGCCTTCCTGCGCCGCATCATGGAGGAGGCGCCGTTCCAGAAGGCGATGGGCACGGCGGAGCTCCACCACCTGCTGGGGAGATACCTCGCCGCCCGGGAGGATGAGCTCAAGATCAAGGACAGCTGCCTGCTGACCGTCGCCTACCGCGCCGGCGTGCCGCTCTACACCTCCTCCCCGGGCGACTCCTCCATCGGCATGAACGTGGCGGAGCTGGCCTTGCGGGAGCGGGGCCCGCGGATCGACGTGTCGCTCGACGTCAACGAGACCGCCGCCATCATCTTCGAGGCCAAAACGACGGGCGGGCGCAGCGGCGTGCTGATCGTCGGGGGCGGCTCTCCCAAAAACTTCGTCCTGCAGACCGAGCCGCAGATCCAGGAGGTCCTCGGCCTGACGGAGAAGGGGCACGACTATTTCATCCAGTTCACCGACGCGCGGGCCGACACGGGAGGCCTGTCGGGCGCCACTCCCGGAGAAGCGGTCTCGTGGGGCAAGATCGATCCCGACAAGCTGCCCGACTCCATCGTTGCCTATCTCGACTCCACCGTCGCCCTTCCCCTGCTGACCATTTACGCTCTCTCCAAGCACCCGGCCCGCCCCTTGCGGCGCCTCTATGACCGCCGCGACCAGATGCTTTCGCGGATGCGCGACGCTTTCCTCAAGAAAGAACGGAACTGACTGATAACAAGCGACATCCCCAGGCCTTGTTGTCGCGCGCCCGGCCTCCACAATATCTGGTATTTTTATTCTTGACAGCCCGGGCGCGATGGGGTTTACTGTGGGTCGTGCCGGATTTCTTAGCGGCCCGCGTCGCGCGAGGGAGTCGACCGGAAAGAGGCAGGACCAGGATCTTCAGCACGGACCTCTAACCCAGCTCAGCGAACCGCGTTCCAAAGGCGCTTGGGACTTCTTTTCTTTTTTTCAACCCGGAGGGTCAACCGTCATGGACCCGCGCACCCAGGAAACCAACGGAAACATCGAACCGACCTCCGCAACGTCCGAGACGACCCGGAAAGCCAGGACCGGAGAGAAGAAGGGCTTAGCCTTCCCCCGCTTCTTCACGCGCGAGGGCAGCCATCCCTTCGACGAGATCTCGTGGGACGTGCGGACCGCCAGCATCGGCAATGAGAAAGGCGAGATGGTCTTCGAGCAGGATGACGTGGAAGTCCCCGCGTTCTGGTCCCAGACCGCCACGAACATCGTCGCCTCCAAATACTTCCGGGGAACCCTGGGAGCGCCGGAGCGCGAGCGCAGCGTCCGCCAGTTGATCGGCCGCGTCGTCGACACGATCACGCGCTGGGGACGCCAGGGCGGCTACTTCGCCACCGACGGCGACGCGCGAAACTTCTCCGAGGAGCTCGCCCACCTCCTCATCTATCAGAAGGCGTCCTTCAACTCCCCGGTCTGGTTCAACTGCGGCCTCGAGCCGCACCCGCAGTGTTCCGCCTGTTTCATCAACTCCGTCAAGGACACGATGGAGTCGATCCTGACCCTGGCCAAGACGGAAGGGATGCTCTTCAAGTTCGGCTCGGGCACCGGCACGAACCTCTCCCCCATCCGCTCCTCCCGGGAAAACCTGGCCGGCGGCGGGACCGCGTCCGGCCCCGTCTCCTTCATGAAGGGGTTCGATGCGTTCGCCGGCGTGATCAAGAGCGGCGGCAAGACCCGCCGCGCCGCCAAGATGGTCATCCTCAACGCCGATCACCCCGACATCGAGGAGTTCATCAACTGCAAGGTCGAGGAGGAGAAGAAGGCCTGGACGCTCATGGACGCCGGCTACGACGGCTCGTTCACCGGGCCCGCCTACGCCTCGGTCTTCTTCCAGAACTCCAACAACTCGGTGCGCGTCCCGGACGACTTCATGAAGGCCGTCCTGGAGGATCGGGAGTGGCATACCCGTTCGGTCACCTCGAACCAGGTCGTGGCCACCTACCGGGCCCGCGATCTCCTGCACCAGATCGCCGCCAGCACGCACGTCTGCGGCGATCCCGGGATGCAGTTCGACACCACCATCAACGACTGGCACACTTGTCCCGCCACCGGTCGGATCAACGCCAGCAATCCGTGCAGCGAGTACATGTTCCTGGACGACTCGGCCTGCAACCTCGCCTCCCTCAACCTGATGAAGTTCCGGCGGGAGGACGGCGAGTTCGACCCCGAGCCCTTCCGGCGGGCGGTGCAAATCCTGATCACCGCCCAGGAGATCATCGTCGACAACGCCTCCTATCCCACGCCGTCGATCGAGCGGAACAGCCATGACTTTAGGCCGCTCGGACTGGGATACGCGAACCTGGGCGCCCTCTTGATGGCCCGCGGCCTGCCGTACGACTCCGACGAGGGGCGCGACTACGGCGCCGCCATCACCGCCCTGATGACCGGAGAGGCGTACGCCACGTCGGCCCGGATCGCCCGCGAGGTCACCGGCCCCTTCGCCGGCTACGAGAAGAACGGCACCCCTTTCTTGCGCGTCATGAACAAGCACCGGGCCCACGTCTCCCGGATCGATTCGGCCCACGTCCCGCTCGATCTCCTCTCCGCGGCCCGCGAGGCGTGGGACGAGACGGTCGCGCTGGGCGAGCAGCACGGCTACCGGAACGCGCAGGCCACGGTGATCGCGCCGACCGGGACGATCGGATTCATGATGGACTGCGACACGACCGGCATCGAGCCCGACATCGCCCTCATCAAGTACAAGAAGCTGGTGGGCGGCGGCATGATCAAGATCGTCAACCAGACCGTCCCCGAGGCGTTGCGGCGCCTCGGCTACGAGGCCAAGGAAGTCCAGGAGATCCTGGAGTACCTCGAGGAGCACGACACGATCGAGGGGGCACCGCACCTGAAGGACCGCGATCTGCCCGTCTTCGACTGCGCCTTCAAGCCGCGCAGCGGCAGCCGCTCCATCCATTACAGCGGCCACATCAAGATGATGGCGGCCGCGCAGCCGTTCATCTCCGGCGCGATCTCCAAGACGGTGAACGTGCCGGCCGAGGCCTCGCCGGAGGACATCGGCCAGGCCTACGTCGATTCGTGGCGGCTCGGCCTCAAGGCGATCGCCATCTACCGGGACGGGTCCAAGAGGACCCAGCCGCTGAACACCGGCAAGGGGGAGGCGGCGAGGAAGCCGGACGCCGCGGCCGGACCGCAGCGCCACCGCCTGCCCGACGAGCGGAAGGCGATCACCCACAAGTTCGAGATCGCCGGCCACCAGGGGTATCTCACCGTCGGAATGTACGAGGACGGCGCCCCTGGCGAGCTCTTCCTGGTGATGGCGAAGGAAGGGAGCACCGTCTCCGGCCTGATGGACGCCTTCGCCACCTCGATATCGATGTCGCTGCAGTACGGCGTTCCCCTCAAGGCGCTGGTCGACAAGTTCATCCACATGCGCTTCGAGCCCTCGGGCTTCACCAAGAACCCCGAGATCCCGATGGCCAAGTCGATCATGGACTACATCTTCCGCTGGCTGGGGAGCAAGTTCCTGAGCGAGGACGAGAAGGTGCAGATCGGCTTGATCCACCGGGAGGAGGACGTCCGGGAGAAGGAATCGCCCGCGCCGGCCGAGCCGGCCGCCAAGTCGCCGGCGCTGCGACTCGTGACTCCCGCCGCCCTGCCTCCGACCTCGTCGGCGGCGGTCTTCACGTTCCAGGCCCAGGACGACGCCCCCTCGTGCCACGACTGCGGCGCGATCATGGTGCGCAGCGGCAGCTGCTACAAATGTTTGAATTGCGGCGCGACGAGTGGATGTTCTTGAGCTGGATAACGAGCCGTAGGACCTTGGAGGCAATGCACACGACTCCGGCCTGACGAAAGAATTCTCTTGCGAGGCGATGAAAAGGGGGATGCCGAACTCCGGACTCCCCCTTTTCACTTTGTTTCTCTTCTTCATGTTCAACGCAAGGAGCGCTTGAAGATCCTTTCCGCGCTCCTGGGGACACTCGGATATCGTGAGGCAAATGTTGCGTGAAGGACTTCCCGGCCGTGTCAGTACAAGCCTTGGTGTCGATCGATACGAGCGTGAAGGGCCCACAGCGACGCGACAGCTCTAAGGAGCGCGACATGAACGAGCACGTGTACAAGACGATCGAGCTGACGGGATCCTCGAAGAAGGGGATCGAGCACGCCATTGAGACCGCGATCGCGAAGGCGAGCCAGACGGTGCGGAACATGCGCTGGTTCGAGGTGGTGCAGACGCGCGGGTACCTCGAGAAAGGAAAAGTGGCCTATTGGCAGGTGACGCTGAAGATCGGCTTCACCCTGGAGTAGGATGGTGCCGAACCTCTCAGGCGGAGTCTTCGTGCGGCAGCGCGACCCACACCCCGGCGAGCGATTCGCCCGGCTCTCCGGCTTGGTATTGGCCTTCGTCCTCGCGGCGTCCGGTTTCGGATGCCGTGTCGTCGAGCGCGGCGAGGTGGCCGCGGAACAGGAGCCGTCCCCGGCCAAGGCGCTGGACGGCCTCGCCGAGAAGTACGTCAAGCTGGTCCTGGCGCTGGGGGAGCACGATCCCGACTACGTCGACGCCTATTACGGCCCGCCGCAATGGCGCGAGCAGGTGAAGGCGGAGAAGAAGCCGGCCGCCGCGGTGAAGGAAGCGGCCTTGCCGGTGATCGAGAAGCTGGAGGGGCTCGATCTCTCCGGGCAGGAGGAGATGATCCGGCTGCGGCGCGACTACCTCCTGCGCCAGCTGCAGGCCCTTGTGGCCCGGATCGACATTCTGGGCGGAAAAAAGATGACGTTCGACGAGGAGTCGAAGGCCCTTTACGACGCCGTGGCGCCCTCCTATCCGGAGGGCCACTTCCGGGAAATCCTGGACAAGCTCGACCGGGCGCTGCCCGGCAAGGGACCACTTCCGGAGCGCTACGAGAAGTTCAAGCGCGGCTTCGTCATCCCGCGGGAGAAGCTCGACGCCGTCTTCCAGGCCGCCATCCGGGAGGCCCGCCGGCGCACCCTCGAGCACCTGCAGCTTCCGGAGAAAGAGAGCTTCACGGTCGAATACGTCACCGGCAAGTCGTGGAGCGGCTACAACTGGTACCAGGGCGGCGCCCGGAGTCTCATCCAGATCAACACCGACCTGCCCGTCTTCATCGACCGGGCGGTGGATCTCGCGGCCCACGAGGGGTACCCGGGGCACCACGTCTACAACGTGCTCCTCGAGCAGCACCTGGTGCGGGAGCGCGGCTGGCAGGAATTCACCGTCTATCCCCTGTTCAGCCCGCAGTCGCTGATCGCCGAGGGGAGCGCCAATTTCGGCATCGAGGTGGCCTTTCCGGGAGAAGAGCGCCTGCGTTTCGAGCGCGAGGCTCTGTTTCCCCTGGCCGGATTGGATCCGCGCGGCGCCGCCGATTATCACCAGGTCATGGACCTGGTCCAGGCGCTCGACTACGCGCGCAACGAGGCGGCGCGCCGCTACCTCGACGGCGCGATCGACGCGGGCCAGGCGGCCGAGTGGCTCACGCGCTTCGCGATGATGCTCCCCGAGCAGGCCCGCCAGCGCGTCCGCTTCATGGACCAGTATCGGAGCTACGTCATCAACTACAACCTGGGGAAGGACCTGGTGCGTTCCCATATCGAGAAGCGGGGCGGCACCGAGGAACAGCCGCAGAAGCGATGGGAGGAGTTCGCCAAGCTCCTCTCGTCGCCCCGGCTCCCCTCTTCCCTGGATTGATTGCCGCCGGGTGAAGGATGCCGCACGACGTCTGTCTGCTTCCGGGCGACGGGATCGGACCCGAAGTCACGCAAGCGGTGACGCGCGTCCTGGACGCCGCGGAGGCGCCCATCCGGTGGATTCCCCTCCACGCCGGCGCCGAGGCCCTCGAACGCCAGGGCGACACCCTGCCTCCCGCCACCCTCGAGGCCATCCAGACGCACCGCATCGCGCTCAAGGGGCCGCTGACGACGCCCGTCGGGCGCGGATTCAGCAGCGTCAACGTGCAGCTCAGGAAGCGCTTCAACCTCTACGCCGCGGTCCGTCCGGTCCGCTCGCTTCCGGGAGTCAAGACGCGCTACGACGACGTCGAGATCGTCATCATTCGCGAGAACACCGAGGGGCTCTATTCCGGGATCGAGCACGAAGTGGCGCCCGGAGTCGTTGAGAGCGTCAAGGTGGCGACGCGGACCGGCTGCGAGCGCATCGCCCGTTTCGCCTTCCGCTACGCGCGCGACCGGAACCGGCGGAAGGTCACGGTCTTCCACAAGGCGAACATCATGAAGCTCACGGACGGCCTGCTTCTCGACTGCGCCCGGCAGGTGCATGAATCCGAGGCGCCCGGCATCGCCTACGAGGAGCTGATCATCGACAACGGCTGCATGCAGCTGGTGCGCGACCCCTCGCGCTTCGATGTGCTGCTCCTTGAGAACCTGTACGGTGACGTCGTGAGCGATCTTTGCGCCGGGCTGGTCGGCGGGCTGGGGGTCGTGCCGGGCGCGAACATCGGCGATGACTGCGCCATCTTCGAGGCGGTGCACGGCAGCGCGCCCGACATCGCCGGCAAAGGAGTCGCCAATCCTCTCGCCCTGCTGATGAGCGCTGTGATGATGCTCAATCATCTCGGCGAGACCGCGGCGGCGGCGCGCATCCGCGCCGCCTACGACGCCGTGCTCCGGGAAGGGAATCCGCACGAAGTGACGCGCGATATTGGTGGCGCGGCGGGGACCGACGATTTCACCCGCGCCGTGATCGCGCGGCTCTCCTGATCCCGGCGCCGTCCCGGCCGGCATCGAAGCCGCGCCGGGCCCGGCGCGATCGCATTCAGCTCAGCGGTTGGAAGGACGTCAGCACCCAGGCGCGCTCCTGCCGCAGGAAGACCGCTTCCAACCGGGTAAGGAGGCGCGTCCGGTCGGCTCCGGGACGCGGCGTCGGAAGCACGGCGCCGACGAGCCCGATCACGACCCGGGCGGAGCCTTCCGAGAAATCGAAGGCCTCGAAGCGAAACCAGACGCCGCCCTGCTCCAGCGCGGTGCGTTGGAGCAGGGCTTCGGGAGAAAGAAGAAGTATCTGGACCCCCGGCAGCGCCAGGGCTTCCACACCGTCCAGGTTTTCCCGGCTCACCAGGACGGGCGCCTTGCGCGCCACCTTCTCCCCGCCGGGGAACGGCTTCTTCATTCCGTCCGGACGCTTGCCGAGGACCGCCCAGGCGAGGATCTTTTCGGCGATCGCCTTGCGGTCCGCGGCGCGCGGATCGGGAGGGCGCGAGGTGGGCGCCCGCCCCTCTGGGGCGCTTCCCTCGAGGATCCGGGGCGAAACTTCCGAGGCTCGCCCCAGCATCTCCCAATGACCTTCCCGCCGGCGATACACGAAGCTCTCCCGCAAGGTGCGGGTAAGCGGCGGCATCGTGATCTCCTCCGGAACGCATTCGATCCGGTAGCGGATCTTGGCGGTCGCCAGATCGTTCTCGGCCGAGACCTCCTCGACGCGCACCCCTCCCAGAAAAGTGCAGTTGCGGATCAGGTTGGCGGGATCGCCGATGTAGTCGAGGAAAATCCGCTCGGCCTCGGCGGCCTCGAGCGGCGCGGGCTCCTCCTTTTCTCCCGGCGCGGCCGCCGGCCGCGCGAGGGCCGCCCCCGGCGCGAGGAGCAGCCCCGCCAGAATCGCCAGCCAGCGGTTCCTTCCGGACGAGATCAACGGCCTCCTCCTCGATCGGCGGGCGTCCGGCTCGTCGATCGCTCCCACCGTCCCAGCCAGCGGGAGGCGCGTTCCGCGGACGCCAGCGGCCAGAGCGCCACGGCGGCGCAGAGAATCGCCCCCCAGCCGCAGGCCATCCTGGCCAGCGGAACGTGGAAGACCTTGCCGAACGCCTCGAGACGGTGATTCGTGCGAAAACTCCTGAACTCGGGGGCGTTGGGGCGCGCGCCGGAGCTCTCGTCCCACTGGAGTCCCCAGATGCCGATCGCCAGGAAGCCGAGCGCGGCCATCCACAGGAGGAGGCGGCGGAGATCGTTCATCGCTCTCCCGGCTTGAGGATGAGCGACGAGCGTTTCTCCTCGGCCTGGCGCTGCCGGTGCGCCTCCTCCGCCGCGGCCAGGGACTTGGTCGCCAAGGCCCTGAGAAACGGGATTGCCTCGGGCGGCCCGGCGAGATCGGCAAGCGCCAAATGGACGGCGAGAGCGCGGCGGGCCGGCTCTTCCCGGCCGTCCTGCAGGAAAAAGTAGGACGCCGACTCCATCCGCCGGCGGTAGATTTCCGCGGCCTCCCCGGACAGGATCGCCGAAAGCGCCTCCTGCAGCGCCTTTTCCCGGCGCTCCTCCTTCTGGAAGCGGTTCAACACGAGGGGCGATTCGGAGATTTCCAGCAGCGCCGGGAGGTGCGGGGCGATCCAGTCGGCGTCGAGGATCCATCCCGCCATCTCCGGCTCGTCGAGGAGGCGCGCCGAAGACTCGACGAGACGCTCCCGCTCCTCGGACGGGAGCGCGCCGAAATGAGCGTGCACCGGACAGGGGACTCTCTCCGGGACCCGGTGCGAGATCTCCATTCGGTACGAGGGGAACCGCGCGACCCCCGGGTTGCGTCGCTGCGCGTCGCTCTTGCGGTACGCCTCGTGCACGACGAGATCGCACCAGAGCGGATCTCCGGGCACCAGTCGGATCGAGAAGCGGCGGCGCGTCCCCTCGAGCAGATCCCTCAGACCCGGCCGCGCCACCCGCCCCGCGTCGGCTTCCAGGAGCCCCTTCCGGTCGTTGACGACCCCCGAGAGGATGTAATAATCCCCGCTCCTCTCCGGCCGGACGTACCAGATCACCTGGTCTCCGCGGCCGTCGACGTGCGAGAGATAGCCTCGATCCTGCTCCCTTGACAAGACGGGGGGAGCGGCCGTGTCGAGCGCCCGGCGGGCCGCCGCGACACCTCGCTGCTCCAGGCGGAAGAGGGATCGGCGGATCTCCTTTTTGAGCTCCTTGTCGCGCGCCTCCAATTCCATCTTCGCCAGCAGCTCGGCGGACTTCTCGATCTCGGCGAAGCCGAGCCAGCACGCCATGGCCCGCTCCGCCTCCGGCGAGGGGGGCCGGAGGCCGGAGAGGACGGCCACCGAGTCGTCGCTCGGCTCGAGGGCCTCCAGATCCACGCCCAGGGCGAGGAGATCTTCCGTCCCCTTCATCAGGGCGGCGTCCCGCGACTCCTTCTTCTTCTCGTGCTCTTTCGAGGGCTTCTTCCGGATCGTCACAGGCAGTCCTGGAGCTCCCGGGGCGGCGGGGCTCAGCCGCGAGCCGCCCCGCCCGTCGAGGGCCCGCGCACCGCGGCCCGCATCGCGGCCGATTCGGATCGCATCGCGTGGACCATGAGCGTTTCCTTTACCGGGGTCGGAGTATTCCATATACTCCGGGCACGGTCAACGGCGTTTCGGGGGCGTTTCCGGGCTTTCCGGGAGGACTCTGGCGATGAACCGTACGTCGGGAATCCGCATCACCTGGCTCGGCCATTCCACCTTCAAGATCCGGTCGGCCCGGGGGAAGATCGTCCTCATCGACCCCTGGCTGGCCAACAATCCTTCCTGTCCCGGTCCTCTGAAGACTCTCGAGCAAATCGATTTGATGCTGCTCACCCATGGGCACTTCGATCACTTCGAGGACGCCGTCGCCCTGGGACGATCCCTGCGCCCCCGGATCGTGGCCAATTTCGAGATCTGCGCGTTCCTGGAAGCCCAGGGGATCTCCGGCGCCTGCGCCATGAACAAAGGAGGCACTCAGACGGTCGACGGGATGCGCGTGACGATGGTGCCCGCCGCGCATACCAGCAGCATCGCCTGGAACGGCCAGATCCTCCCCGGCGGCGAGGCGTGCGGCTATATCGTGGAGTTCGAGGACGGATTCAAGATCTACGAGGCGGGGGACACGGCTGTGTTCGGCGACATGAAGCTCCTCGCCGAGCTCTATCGGCCTGACCTGACGCTGCTGCCGATCGGCGACCTGTTCACGATGGGGCCGAAGGAGGCGGCGCTCGCCTGCCGCCTGATGCGCCCGCGGCGCGTGATTCCGAAACACTACGGGACCTTCCCGGCGCTGACCGGCACGCCGGCCGACCTGCGCGCCCTCACCTCGGAGATTCCGGAGATGGAGATCGTCGAGCTGAAGCCCGGCGGGAGCTGGGAGCTCAGCGCCTGACGCCGGGCCGGGCGGCGCGGACTTTCTCCACCGCCGCGGCATCGCCGGCGCCCGCCGGAGTCCCCCGCAGGAGCCCGAGAGCGCGTCCGACGCGGGAGACGGAGTGTGCCGCGACGTAGCGCGCCGCGTCGCTCCAGCGATCCAGCAGCGCCATGCTGACGGCGTGGCGGGCGGCGCTTCCCGCCAGGGCGCGATGCGGCAGAATCGGGTTCGCGGTGCCGACGCCCCGGAGGATCGCGCGGCGCGCCGGCGAGAGCGTGAAGCGGCGGGCCGGCGGCGGGACTGTTCCCGGATAGATCTTCTCCACGTACTGCAGGCTGTAAGCCACACAGTTCGCCACTCCCCAGGCGCGCGCCGTCTTCCGGAGCCGCTCCCAATCCAGATTGCCGCGCTGCAAGAGGCGCCGCAGATCCTCGGTCCACAGGAGCGCCGGATCGGCATGGTGGTGCGCCAGGTGGGTGGCCAGATGCAGGAGCAGATGGTCGTCACATAGCCGAAGGAACCGCTGCCCTTCGATCTCGCACGGCACGGCGTCGCGAATCAGCTCGTCGGGATCGATGCGGCTACGCTCCACCGACTCCAGGTTCCAATGGAACTCCACGTAGCAGGACGGCGGGCCCGGAGTCTCGACGAGCTGGTGGTACCATCGTTCCCGGTAGTAGCGCTCCTCCTCGTCGCTCGGAAGGCGGCAGCCGCGAGCCCCCAGCGTCTCGGCCACTTTCGGCCAATCCTTCTCCCGGATCAGCAGGTCGAGATCGGTCATCGGCCGCAGATGGATCTCGGGATACAGAAAGCTCAGGAGGCTTACCCCCTTGAGCAGCACGAATCCCGTCCCTTCCTCGGCGAGGGCCGAGGCCACCTCGCGCAGCGCCCGCAGAAGGACGAGGTTGTCCACCAGAGTCTTTCGCGACGCTTCCTTCAGGCCCGGAAGAAGGTCCGCGGGGACGGCATCCGGCTGCCGCGCGGCCGCCTGAAAAACCAGCGGCCCGACGCGATGCCGGCGGCAAAGCTCGAGAAACGAGGCCGGCGGCGACAGACTGGGCGCCGGCCTTTCTCCTCGGAGGAAGGCGAGCAGGAGTCTCTCGGTGGCGAAGGAATCCATCGGGGACAGCTCGGCTCCGGCCCATCCGTCGCGGGGGGGATACGGCCGGATCTTATGTCCTCGCCTTCGCCCGAGTCAAACGCAACTCGTTGGGAGACGCCGGTTTCCGGTCGAAGCGGCGTTGCTTTTCCGGAAGCCCTTCGCTAGACTTCCAAGGGACTTCGGCGGCGCTTCCTCCCTGCGCCGATCCCACCGCGAGAGCCTTGATGCCCACTCTCAGCGTCGTCGTGGCGACGCGGAACCGCAAGGACGAGGTGATCGATCTCCTGTCGGACCTGGCGCGCCTCTCCTGGCGCGCCGGGGACGAGATCGCGGTCGTCGACAACGGCTCGACCGACGGCACGGCGGCGCGCCTGCGGCGGAGCTTCCCGCGCGCCCTCGTCCTGCCTTTCCCCGAGAACCGCGGCGCTCCCGCCGCCCGCAACGCCGGCGCGGCGGCGACCCGGGGCGAGATCCTCGTCTTCCTGGACGATGACTGCCGGGTGGAGGATCCCGAATTCCTCGATCGCGTCCGCCGCGCTTTCCTGGAAACGCCGGAGGCCGGGGCGATCGCGTTTCGCATCCTCGATCCCGTCACCCGGCGGCCGCGCTCCTTCGAGGTCCCGCGGCGGCGCAAGGATCTGGCGATGGAGCCCTGCGAGACCTCCTACTTCATCTCGGCCGGCTGCGCCGTCCGCCGGAAGGTCTTCGACGCCGCCGGCGGGATGGACCCGTCGCTGACATACGGATTCGAGGAGCTCGATTTCTGTTATCGGGCCGTCATCCGGGGCTTCCGCATCTTCTACCGGCCCGACATCGTCGTTCTGCACCGCCTCTCCCGCGCCGGGCGCCCGGCGTGGCGGAGAACCTATTTCTTTTATCGCAACAAGATCTGGATCAGCGCGCGCTATCTCCCGTGGACGATGTTCCTCTCCCAGATGGCGCTCTGGAGCGGCTATTTTCTCAAGGAAGCGCTGTCGATCGGGCGTCCCGATGTCTTTCTGGCCGCGCTGGCCTCGGGACTCGCGGGAATCCGGCGCCGCCGGCGCGAGGATAGGATTCCGCCCCAGGTCCTGATGCGACTCCGGGAGATCGAAGGGAGGCTCTATTACTAGGGGTCCGCGGCACGGCGCCCGGGCGATCGCGGGCGTCTCCCAGTCGAACGGCGACCTCCTGCATGCTTCCGGCTATCCCTGCGCCGATCCGACCGCCTGGTTCCAGATCGGCGGGCGCACCCACCTCCTGGTGAACGATCTCGAATTTCAAGGGGCCCGCGAGCTCTCCCGGGCACGCGTCGTACTTCCCCTCTCCCGTTACTATCGCGGCCTCCAGAAGGAGGGGATCGCCTCACCCGATTTCTTCCAGGCTCTCGCCGCGGCCCTCGCCGAGCGCGGCGTCCGAGCGGTCCGGATCCCCGAGTCGTTCCCCGCCGGGGGCGTGGCCCGTCTCGGCGAGCGGGGCATCCGGACGCGCGTCCTTCCCGATCCCTTCCTGCCCGAGCGGGCCCGCAAGACGCCGGCCGAGGTCCGGTCGATCCGCCAGGCCCTGCGCGCGGCGGAGGCCGGGATGGCCACCGCCATCCTGACTCTCGCGGCGAGCCGGATCGGCCGCGACGGCTATCTTCACCTTGCGGGAAGGCGGCTGACCTCGGAAGCGCTGCGCGACGGCGCCGAGCGGGCCATCTTCGCCGCCGGGGCGGCGCCGTTTCAGACGATCGTCGCGGGCGGCATCCAGGGATCGGACCCGCACGAGAAAGGGACGGGGCCTCTGCCGGCGCACCGCCCCATCGTCCTCGATTTCTTCCCGCGCTCGAGGCGATCCGGGTTCCATGGCGACATCACGCGCACCGTGGTGAAGGGCCGCGCCGACGCCAGGACCCGGGCCGCCTTTCTCGCCGTGGCCGCCGCCCAGAGGCTGGCCCTGGCGATGCTCCGGGCCGGAACGGACGGCGCCCGGATCCACCGCCGCGTCTGCGAATTCTTCACGCGGGCCGGTTTCGCCAACCGCGGCCGGGGCGCGGCGCGCGAAGGGTTCATTCACGGCACCGGTCACGGCCTCGGCCTCGACCTCCACGAGTTCCCTCCCGTCAGCGCCCGGAAGTGCCGGCTCGAGGCGGGGCAGGTCGTCACGATCGAGCCCGGGCTCTATTACCGCGACCTCGGCGGAATCCGCATCGAGGACGTGGCCCTGGTGACCCGGCGGGGTCACCTCCGGCTCACCCGCTTCCCCATTTTTCTGGAGATTCCCTGATGCAGGAGCTGGACACCGGTTTCGAGAAGCTGATCCTCGTCTGCCTGAACGAGCGCACCGATGGGCGGGAGAGCTGCCTGCCGCGCGGCTCCGCCGAGGTCCTCGCGCGCTTGAAGGGCTGGGTCAAGGAGCACGGGCTGGCGCGGCGCGTCCGGGTCTCCAAATCGGGCTGCCTCGACCAGTGCTCCCGCGGGACGACGGTGGTGGTCCTGCCGGAGTTCTGCTGGTATGGTGGAGTGACCGTGCACGACGTCGACCGCATCCTATCCCGGCATCTTTCGGAGATGATCTCCCCCGCGGCGGGGGACAAGAAGGAGCCTGCCTGAGATGACCCGATCTTCGATTCCGCTTCCTGCCGTCCTTCTCCTCCTGGCGCTTCCCGCGATCCAGGCCGCGCCGGCCTCCGCCCAGGCGGGGGCGCCCGCGAAAGCGGCCCCCTACACCCTCGCGGGGATCGATCTCTTCGGCAACAGCCGGACCTCGGACGCCGATCTCCTCGCCATGGTGCCGATCAAGGAAGGGGACGAGATCACTCCAGAAGTGGTCACGCGGCTGGACGAGAAGCTCCGCGGCTCCGGGAGGTTCGCCTACGCCAAAGTCAGCAGCACGGCGTACGGCGATCGGAAGAGCTATCTAACCGTCGACGTCGTCGAGAAGGGGGACGAAGGACGCTTCAAGCTGAACTCCAATCCGGCCGGTTCGGTCGAAGTTCCCGCCGACGTCCTGGATTGGGTGAGGCGCTACGAGAAGGCCCAGTTCCAGATGTTTCAGGTCAATCCGAAGAGGCTGAAGGACATCAACGAGGGGCATTATCTCGACAGCGATCCGGGACTCCGGGAATACGAGGAAAAGATGCTGGAAATGGTCCCGGCCCATTACGACGTCCTGGTGAAGGCGCTCCGGGAGGACAAGGATCCCGAAAAAAGAACCCTGTGCGCGACCCTCTTGGGATGGGCCAAGGACAAGAAGGCGGTCATCGCCCCGTTGGAGGAGGCGCTGAAGGATCCCGACGTCCAGGTGCGCTCCAGCGCCGCCCGCTCCCTGATTCCGATCGCCTATCTGTCGGTCCACCAGTCGATGCCGTTCCCGCTGGACCCGATTCTCGACGAGCTGCACTATCCGACATCCTCGGATCGCACCAAGGCGGCCGCGCTCCTGTTGCACCTCGCCGGCGAGCCGGAGAACCGCGTCGCCATTCGCGACAAGGCGGGCGACGTCCTCGTGCGGATGGTGAGCGCCAAGCAGCCCACCCAGCGCGAGCATTCCCTGACGCTGCTGACCACGATATCGGGAGAAAAGTACGGCAGGGATCCCGAGAAATGGCGGGCTTGGTGGAGCGCCGTGAAGAAAGGGGTTCCCCCGCCGAAGGCCGAACCGCCGAAGCCGGCGACGAAGTCCTGACCGCGATCGAGGGCCTCAGCGGGGGCGCGATTTGGCGAAGATCTCCCCGAGGTGGGCGTAGAGATCGCCGCCCAGTCGCGCCACGGGACGCAGCTTGTCGGGAGCGACCGCCCCGTCCTCGAGCAGAGTATCCTGCACGTGATAGAGCAGGACGCGGCCGAGGATCACCGCCGTTCCGGCCACCTCCACCAGTTTCTCCAGCCTGCACTCCATCTGGACGGGCGACTCGGCGATCCGCGGCGGCTTGACCGTCCGGCTCGGCACCGGCGTCAGGCCGGTCACCGCGATCTCGTCGACCTCGGGCGGATAGTCGCGCGACGCGAGGACCATGGCATCCACGATCTCGGGCACGACCACGTTCACCACGAACTCTCCCGTCGCTTCGATGTTGTTCCAGGTGTCCTTGCGGCCGTCCTTCCGGCCCCCGACGGCGATCATGACGATGGGCGGATGGGAGGAGACTCCGTTGAAGAAGGAGAAGGGGGCAAGGTTGGCGTGCCCGGTTTGGGAAACGCTTGTGACGAAGGCGATCGGGCGGGGGACTATCAAGCTGATCATCAGCTTGTAAGCTTCTTTGCGGTCGAGCTTCGCGGGATCGATCTCCAAGCGCTCCTCGCTTTCTTTCTCAGGTCGGCTCCGACGCTTCGCCCGGAACGGGGCAGACTACTCCGCCCGCCGCGATTCGTCCAACCAGCGGCCGGTCCGCCTCGAGAAAATCGTACCCCGGCAGATCGGCGGGCGCGACCCAGGCGATCTTCTCGAAGGCCCGGTTCAGCGGCTCACCCGAGAATTCGCTCACCGCGAAGAAGTGAATCTCGACTTCCGGCCCGCCGGGGTAGCGGTGGCGGATCGTTTCCACCGCCGCGAGCCGGCCGGCGGGGACGGCGATCCCGAGCTCCTCTTCCAGCTCCCGGACCAGCGCGGAGGCGACGGTCTCGCCCTCCTTCACTTTCCCCCCCGGGAACTCCCACTTCAGCGCGAATCCTCCCCCCTGGCGCCGCTGGCAGATCAGGATTTCGCGGGAGCGCCACAGGATTGCCGCCGCCACCCGGATCACCGGCCGGCCCCGCGGGCGAGCCGCCTCCGCCACGCCTCGCCCAGGGCGTCCACTTCCGCTTCCCGCCGGCGGCGATCGAGACGGACGAGGCTCACGCCCGGTCCCGCCGGGACGACTCTCAAGGCGGTGCCGAGCCGCTTCAGGATCAGCCTTCCCCCTTCCCATGCCGTCTCGATGCCGCGCTCCTGGCAAGTCTCGGCGAGCGACTCCGCGACCCGCGCCGGCCGGGTCCCCAGGACGACCCAGGTGTCGCGCCACGCGGCGCCGAGCGCCGCGAGCAGCGCCGCAACGCCGGCGGGGACCGGGAGCGCCGGGATTCCCGCCGGAAAGACGGCGGCGTCGGCCAGGAGGACCGCCGCGAAGAGAAGGTGGACCGAAGCGAGCCGGGCGCCGGGAAGCAGCAGGATCCTGCCGCGCAGGAAAGGGGAAGCGAGCCCCAGGAGCCAGAGAGCCAGGTAACCGCCCAAGAGCCACCAGCCGCCCATCGCCGCTTTCCCATCCGGACCGCAGGAGCGTTCGGACATGCCGTTCACGAGCCCCGCGACCAGCCCTTGCCTCCCTGAAGCGCTTTCCTCAGGCCCGCGGCCGAGCCCTGGCCGTGCGCGATCTCCAGCGCCCGCCGGAAGCCGGCGCCGTAGGCGGGGTCCTCCGACCGCTTCATCGCCTCGATTTTCACTCTTCCCTCTTCCGTCCCGGCCTCTTCCAGAAGAAGGTAGGCGGCATACTCCGCGGATCCTTCCGCTTGATCGGGAGGCAGGTCGCTCAGGTCATGCAGCTGCTGCCAGACGTGCGCCAGCTCGTGCGCCGCGACCCCCGCGAGCAGCCAGTCGGGGACCCCGGTCAGCAGAGCGACGCTCACGCGCCGGCTCACCGCCCTGCCGGAGCGGCGAAACTCGCCGACGGTAATGCCGAGCTCGTTGCCGACGAAACGGCCCGGGGAGAGCCGCCGCATCAGATGGTCGCGGTCCACCAGCTCCCAGCTGAAGCTTCCCGGGGGCACGGGGAAGATCTCCTGCAGCCGCACGCGGACCCGCTCCAGGATGGCCGCCACCTCATCACGCCGGGAAACCGCCCGGCGGGCGCAAAGCGCGCAGATGCGGATTCCGTTGGCGGTGCTCAGGAAGCTGCCGTGCGTCGTGGAAAGAGCCATGACGCGCCCGCAGAAGGGACACAGGCTCTCCTTCCCATGTCGTGCGTGGAAGGCGTTTCCCCAGCCGTCTTCCAGGTACGACTTTTCCAGAGGCTCGCCGCAGACGACGCAGCGCACCGCCAGCCCGCGGTGGCAGGCGGGATGGTACTTCTTTCCGGAAGCGACGATGTAGGTGCCCTCAATCGGCTTTCCGCAGGCGTCGCAGCGGGGCTGCGCCGACTCCCGGTAACATTCCTCGTGATAGCTCTTCCCCTCGAAGTCGATGCGCGATCCCAAGATCGCTTTGCCGCAGGCCGCGCAACGCGGCGCGCGGTACTGCTCGTAGCACTCGCGATGGTAGGCCTCGCCCTGATCCTCGATGTATTTCCCTTCGATCGACTTCCCGCAGACGGCGCAGTGCAGCCGGTCCTCGGCGGCGGTTTCCGTGAGGACGGGGAGCGGCAGAAGGAGGCCAAGGAGGAGGAGCCCGAGAAAACGCCGGCGCATACCGCGCCTCAGGCCCGGCGCCGGACGGGATGGGCCGGTTTCCCGACCTGGTGGATCTTCATCATGTTGGTTCCCCCCGGATACGAAGTGCTTCCCGACACGATGATGACCCGATCGGAGCGGGACAACAGGCCGCGCTCCAGCATCACCCGCTCCCCTTCCGCGAGCATGGCGTCGGTGTCGTGCGCGAAGCGGATCTTGACGGGAGTCACGCCCCAGTACAGCGCCATCTCCCTCTCGACCGAGTCCTGGAACGTCAGGGCGATGATCCGGCAGGCGGGCCGTTGCTTGGAAAGGAACCGGGCGGTCCGGCCGGTCTGGGTGTAGACGGCGACCGCGGCGGCCCGGGAATCGAGCGCCGCCTGACTCGCGGCGTGCACCACGGCGTGCAGGTCCTCCTCCTTCTCCGGATCGAAGGGGGCGGAATGCGCGGTCACCAGGCCGCTGGCCTCGGCCTCGCGGATGATCGCGTCCATCATCCGGACCGATTCGACCGGATAGCGGCCGGTGGCGGTCTCGCCCGAAAGCATCACGGCGTCGCTGCCGTCGAACACGGCGTTCGCGACGTCGGAAGCCTCCGCCCGGGTCGGGCGCGGGCTGTCCATCATCGACTCCAGCATCTGCGTGGCGGTGATCACCACGGCCCGCTCGTGGTTCGCGCTCCGGATGATCCGCTTCTGCAGGACGGGAACCTCCTGCGGCGAGATCTCGACCGCCAGATCGCCGCGCGCGACCATGAGCCCGTCGGCGTGCGCCAGGATCTCATCGAGGGCCTCGACCCCTTCGCGACGCTCGATCTTCGCCACCAGGGGAAGGCAGCGCCCCTGGCGCTCCATGGCGGTGCGGGCGCGCACCAGATCGCGGGCCCGCTTCACGAAGGAGAGCGCGATCCAGTCGGCCCCCTGGTCGATGGCGAACCGCAGATCGGCAAGATCCTTGGAGGTCGGAGAGGAGGCGGCCATCGGAGTCCCGGGGAGGTTGATCCCCTTGTGCTCCGACAGGATGCCGCCCACCAGGACCCGGCAGAGGATCTCGGTCCCCTGCACGCGCCGGACCTCCAGCTCCATGTTGCCGTCGTCCAGCAGGATCCGGCTGCCGCGCGCGACGTCGCGGGGCAGGTGGCGATACCGCGTGGAGATCAGGCCCTTGCGGCCCGCGACCTGGCGCGTCGTCACGACGACGCGCGTCCCCGGAGCCAGGACGATGGGCGCGCCGTCCACCAGATCTCCGGTGCGGATCTTCGGCCCCGGCAGGTCGACGAGGACCCCGACGGTCTTGCCCAGGCCGCGCGCGATGCGCCGCACCCGCCGCATCCGGCGCAGATGGTCCTCCCGGGTGCCGTGCGAGAAGTTAAGGCGCACGACGTCCACGCCGGCCTGGAGGAGCCGCGACAGCGTCTCGATCGATTCCGAGGCGGGTCCGATCGTGGCGATGATCTTGGCCATGCGCGGCGGACGGCGGGCGATCGGCATCGGCGGCGATGGGCTCCTAATTGAGCGCTGCCTCGATCTTGCGGATGGCGGAAAGTGAGCTGAGAGTCTGCTCTTCGCCGGGGGCCAGGACAAGCAGCATCGCCACGATCCGGCGGCCGCGCCCGAGATCCCTCCGGCGCAGGTGGATCTCGCGGAGGTTCGTGAGCATCCGGATCAAGATCTCCCGGGGGCCGGCGTCGGCGAGGAAGGCCGGCGGAAGCCGGTTCTCGTTCTTCCTCAGGACCTCCTCGGCCGCTTTCGCCCCGAAGAGGGTCGACAGGCGCCCCGGCAGATCCCCGGGAAGAAGGATCTCCCCGGCGTTGAAGGGGTCGACGAACAGCTCGCGCTCCTTGTCCCGGAGCCGGAGCAGGAAGTGGCCCGGGAAGGAGACCCCCGTCAGGGGAAGAGCGAGGCGCCGGGCCACTTCGAGATACAGGACCGACAGCGTGATCGGAATCCCCAGCTTTCGATCCATCACGTCGTTGATGTACGAATTCCTGGGATCGTAGTAATCCTCCTGGTTGCCGCGATACCCTTCCTCCCCGAAGAGAACGGCGTTGAGCGCCTCGAGGGTTTTCAGGGCGTCGCGTGAGGCCGGCAGGCGGCGCCGGGTCATGGCGGAGAGACGGTCGAACTCGGCAAGGTAGCGCGCGTGGTCGAGATCCGGATACTCGGAGCGGGCGATCAACAGAGCGCCCCGGTCGAGCGGCAGCGCCCCGCCGGGCGCGTGGACCATCTGCTGGAGTTCGGTCAGGACCTGCTCCAGGATTTCCCTCCCTCTCCCGGCGCCGTTGCGACGCCGCCGCGAGTTCTCCTATGATATCCGAAATTGATGATCGCTTTGGAGCGCCGCAGACAATACCTCGCCCTGGGAGCGTTCTACTTCGCCCAGTTCTCCGTTCTCGGCATCTACGTCCCCTTCTTCCCGCTCTACTTGAAGTCGCTCGGCTTCGGCGGCACGGAGATCGGCGTGCTGATGGCCCTGGCGCCCGTGAGCCGCTTCCTTTTCCCCGTCTTCTGGGGTCTCTGGGCCGATCGTACGGGAAGACGCCGGCTCTTGGTCATCCTCTCGCAGATCGCCGGCGCCGGGGTCTTCTCCCTCCTCTTCGCCCTGCATGATTTCGCCAGGATGGCGGGGGTGATGTTCCTTTACGGCTTCCTCCTCGTTCCGGCGGTGCCCCTGGTGGAGGGGATCGTGCAGGAGGAGGCGGAGAAGCGGGGCTTCGACTACGGGCGACTGCGCCTCTGGGGCTCGATCGGGTACATCGCCGCCACGCTCGTCTTCGGCTGGATCCTGGACGTCGCACCGGCGCGCGCGGTGCTGGCCGGGATTCTCGGCATCTCCGTCCTGGCCGTCTTCCCGGCGTTCGCCCTGCAGGGAGAATCCCCCCCCGGCCCGCCCCCTTCCCACCGCAGCCTGGGCCGCGAGCTGTGGCGGCGTCCGGTGATCGCCTTCTTCGCCGTCACGGCGCTGATGCAGGCGAGTCATGGCGCCTATTACGCCTACTACTCGATCTACCTCGACCGGCTCGGGTACTCCCGCAGCCTCATCGGAGGGTTCTGGAACCTGGCGGTGGTCGCCGAGGTCGTGATGATGCTCGCCTCGCGCCCCCTCCTGGTCCGCCTGAAAGCGCCCCCTCTGCTGGCCATCTGCCTGGCGGCCGCCGTCGTGCGCTGGTTGATCCTGACCGCCTCCGCCGCTGTCCCTCTCCTGCTGCTCGCCCAGCTCTTGCACGCCTTCACGTTCGGGCTGTTTCACGTCGCCGCGGTCGGTCACACGCACCGTCTCTTTCCGCCGGCGCTGCGCAGCTCCGGCCAGAGTCTCTACAGCTCCCTGACCTACGGTCTCGGCAACCTCGCCGGTTTCTTCGGCGCCGCGGCGCTCGTCGAGAGAATCGGCCTCCAAGGCCTTTTCGGCGCCTCCTCGGCGGTGGCCTTTCTCGGCCTGCTCCTGTCGCGCAGCCTGTCGCGCAGCCTGTCCCGCGAAGAGGCGCGCTAGGGCGCTCCGCACTCTATCTTTCCGCGGCGCCGTGGGCTAGAATCCCCGCCGGTTTCGCCGAGGAGGGGGGAGCTTGCGCGCTGCCGCCGAAGCCATCCGACGCATGAGGAAGACCGAGCTCCACCAGCACGTCGACGGCTCGATCCCGCCGGGGAAGATCTGGGCCATGATGCGGCGGCACCGCCTGAATCCCGTTCCGACCCTTTCGGCGATGCGCCAGCTCCTGACGATTCAGCCGGGAGAAGAGGGGACCCTCCTCACCTACCTCGACAAGTTCCACTACCCGCTCTGGATCACCCAGTTCTACGAGAACATCCAGGTCCTCACCGAAGGGATCGTCGCCGAAGCGGCGCGCCACGGGGTGGAGACGCTGGAATTGCGTTATTCGCCGGTCATCCACACCTACGCCGGGCTGACGCTGCGCCAGGCGATCCGCGCCGTCCTGAGCGGATTGAATCGGGCCTCGAAGCGGCACGGCGTGCGCTGCGGCCTGATCATCATCGCCATGCGCCAGCACGGCCCTCACATTGCCAAGATCGTCGCGCGCCAGGCGATCTCGGAGGCGCAGCACCTTCACGAGCGCTGCGGCGTCGTCGGCTTCGACATCGCGGGACCCGAGCGCTCCACGCCGCCGCGCCTGTTCCGCGAAGCGTATGAAGTCGCCTCCCGGGGGGGCCTGGGGGTCACGGCTCATTCGGGCGAGGAGGTCGGCCCGGAAGTGGTCTGGCAGACGATCGACGATCTCGGCGTGTCGCGGATCGGCCATGCCTGCTCGGCCGTGCGGGATCGCTCGCTGATGCGCCGGCTGGCCCGGGACAAGATCCTGGTGGAGTGCTGTCCGACCTCCAACTATCAGACCGGCGCGGTCCGGCGCGGCGCGCCGCATCCCATCGCGGAATTCGTCCAGCGCGGCGTTCCGGTGGCGATCTGCACCGACAACACCACCGTCTCGGGGACCGATCAAACGAAGGAGACGGCTCTCCTGTCCCGCTACTTCAGCCTCGCCGACATCCGGCGGATCCACGCCCAAGCTCGCGATTATTCCTACATCGCGAGACGCCCGAAGCCGCGCGTCGCCTGACTCTGGCCGATTCACCCTGGGCCGATTCATCCCCTGGGCCCGGTAGGGATTCACCCCATTGGCTCACCCCCGCCCCGCTCCTAGGATGGAAATGTCGCCGGGTTCGAGGCGCAACGCCGGCGCCAATCCATCAACCCCCCTGGAGGTTCGCCATGGAACTCGCTACTCTTGAAGCTCTGTATGTCGAGCAGCTCAAGGACCTTTACAGCGCCGAGAAGCAGATTCTCAAGGCGCTCCCCAAGATGATCAAGGCCGCCGGTCACCAGAAGCTGAAGGAGGCTTTCTCGGCGCACGAGCGGCAGACGCAAACCCACGTGGAGCGGCTGGAGCAGATTTTCAAGGGCCTGGAAGTGAGCCCGAAAGGCAAGAAGTGCGTCGGCATGGAGGGCCTCCTGAAGGAGGGCGCCGAGCTGATCCAGGAGGATCCCGAGCCCGGCGTGCTCGACGCCGGATTGATCTCGGCCGCCCAGCACGTCGAGCACTACGAGATGGCCGGTTACGGAACGGTCCGGACCTGGGCCAGACTGCTCACGTTCGAAGATCAGGCCGAGCTGCTCCAGCAGACTCTCGACGAGGAAGGCGACACCGACAAGATCCTCACCGAGTTGGCGGAGACGTCGGTCAATGTCGATGCCGACCTGCAGCCTCAAATGACGGCGCGGACGGCCGAGCGGCACCGGATGTAGCGGCGCGGGTCGGGGATTTTCCGCCGGCAATCCAGGAGATTCCTGATTTTCAGCCGGCAGACCGGGTTCATATCATGAAAGGTGAACCCGGTGCCGGGGGACCCGGCCCGATCATTTCCGAGGACGCCCGATGGCGCAGGCCACGAGGATGCCCGACTCGAGCATCGCCGGCGCTCGCGACGCGGTCCGGAGCGTCGCGCCAGGGGCCCAGTTGCGCGTGAGCCTGGTGACGGAGCCTTCGGCCTTCCTCCGCCTGAAGAAGGAGTGGAACGCTCTGGCGGAATCGACCCACGACGAGCCCTTCCATCGCCATGAATACGTGCGAAGCTGGATCGAGAGCTTCGCCCCCGGCGCGTCCCTCCGGATTCTCACGGGCCGGGACGAGCGGGATCGGCTGGTCGCGCTGCTCCCCCTGATCGAGCGGCGCTCCCGGCTCCTCGGCCTGGGCGTGCGCGAATGGTCCTCCCCGACGAACGTGCATTCCTTCCGTTTCGACTTTCTGGCTCTGGATCCCGCCGCGGCGGCGCCGTTTTTTCTCGCCCGGCTGGCCGCCCAGAGAGAATGGGACTTGCTCCGGCTCGCCGACGTCCCTCCCCAGGGGAGCGCCTGGCATCTCTATGACGCGGCCTGCGGGGCCGGCTGGCCGGCCGGGATCTATCCGGCGCAGAAGAGTCCCTACCTTCCGCTCCCCGCCTCGTTCGACGATCTGGCCGGCCTGTGGAGCTCGAAATTCCGCTCCAATCTCCGGCGCCGCCGCCGGCTCCTCGAGCGCCGCGGCCGCGTCGAGGTGGAGCGCGTCGGGGCCGGCCCGGGGCTCGCGAAGATCCTCGACGCGTGCTTCCGGCTGGAAGGGCGCGGCTGGAAGGGAAAGCACGGCGACAGCGCGCAACGCGACCCGCGGATCGGCAGCTTCTACCGTTCCCTCGCCGAGCGCAGCGGCGGCTCTTTCTCCTTGTCCCTGCTGAAGCTCGACGGCAAGTTGATCGCCTTTCATTACGGCCTGACGCGCCGCCGCGTCTACTCCCTCCTCCTCACGAGCTATGACGAGTCCTTCCGGGAGTGCAGCCCCGGGCACCTCCTGGTGGAGGAGGTCTTGCGCGACTGCCTCGCGGAGGGCGTCCGGGAGTTCGATTTCCTCGGCTGCGATCTCGAATGGAAGCGGGCCTGGACCGAGAGCTCGCGCTCCCACAGCTGGCTATTCATGTTCCGGAACGATTCCTGGGGACGCGCCCTGAGAGGGGCGAAGTTCACCTGGGCTCCCGCGGCCCGCCGGATGATCGGGTCGTTCTTCCATAGGGGCCCGCTCCTCGGCTCCGCCAGCGAAGGAGGATCCTGAGCCATGCGGGCGCACTCCGCGCATCCCTTGGCGGCGCTCGAGATCGGCGAGGTGAACGATCTGCCCGCCTTCAAGGAGCTGGAGCGCGAATGGAACGCGCTCGTCGAGGCGACCACCAACGAGTTCTTTCACCGCCACGAGTTCCTGCGAATCTGGATGGAGAGTTTCGCGAAGGATGCGCGGCTCCGGATCCTCACGGGACGCGACGCGGCGGGGCGGCTCACCGCCGCGCTCCCCCTGATGCAGCGCTACGGATCGCTCCACGGACTTCCGGTTCGCGAGCTGGTCGCGACCGCGAACAGCCATTCCTGCCGGTGGGATCTCCTCGCCGAAGCGGGAGCGGCGGCGGGCAAGCTGTTCTTCGATTACCTCGGCAACGACGGCAGCTGGGACGTCCTGAAGCTGATCGACGTCCCGGAGGACGGGCAGGCGCATCACCTGGTCCGCGCCGCCCGGAGGGCCGGCTTCCCGGCGGCCTCATGGGAATCGCAGCGCAGCCCCTATCTCGACCTGTCCCCCGAAGACGGCCGGCTGCCGAGGTGGGGATCCGGCCAGCTTCAGTCGCTCGTGCGCCGGCGGCGCCGGCAGCTCCTCGAGCAGGGGGAGCTTCGCCTGGAGCGCCTGACGACGGAGGGGATCAGAGAGGCTCTGAACGAGTTCTTCGAGATGGAGGGCCTCGGCTGGAAAGGGCGCCAAGGGACGGCGTGCGCCCAGGACGAGGACACCGCCCTGTTCTACACCCGGCTCGCCGAGGAGGCGTCCCGGTCGGGCCACCTCTCCTTCTTCCGTCTGAAGCTCGACGGCAGAACGATCGCCTTTCACTACGGATTGACCTACGCGGGGGCCTACTTCCTGCCCAAGCTGGGGTACGACGAGGCGTTCGGGCGGTTCAGCCCGGGGCTCGTGCTGATCGACTCCGTCCTGCAGGATGCGCTGGCGCGCCGCCTGCGCCGCCTCGATTTCCTCGGCTCGGACGACGAGTGGAAGCTGCGCTGGAGCAGCGGGGTGCGGCGCCACGATTGGCTGTTCGTGTTCCGGGACAATGCCGTGGGGCGGCTGCTGAAGAAAGCGAAGTTCGACTGGCTGCCGCGCGTCAAGCGGCTCTGGGAGCTCCGGAGGCCGGAATGAGGGGACCCGATCTTTTCGTCCCGGCGTTCACCACGCTCTCGCCCGGCATGCTGCTCCGCCGCCCGCGCCGGCGGCCGCCGCACCCCTTCTCTTCCTCCTCGGTCCGCTATTTCTATTTCGCGCGCAACGCGCTCTGGCGCCTCGTCAAGATCCTCCGCCTGGAGGGCCGGGAGGTGCTCCTCCCCGCCTATCATCATGGCGTGGAGGTGGAGGCCCTGCTCGACGCCGGCGCCCGGGTGAGCTTCTACCGGATCGGGCGTCGCATGGAAGTCGACCTCGACGACGTGGAGCGGCGGATCCGGCCCGCCACGCGGGCCCTGCACCTGACCCACTTCGCGGGCTTCCCGGGGCCCGCCCGTGAGATGAAGGAGATGGCGCGCCGGCGCGGCCTTTACCTGATCGAGGACTGCGCCCACGCATTGCTGACGCTGGACGCCGGCGAGCCGCTGGGCCGCACGGGAGACGCGGCAATCTTCTGCCTCTACAAAGGGCTCCCCGTGCCGAACGGCGGGGCGCTGGTGATCAACAATGCGGAGCTCCCGAACGTCCCCGAGCCGCGTCCGGCGCCTCTCGCTTCGACCTTCAGCCTCATGGCTTCCTCGCTCCTGAGGCGCCTGGCCCTGCGGGGCGGTAGGCCCGGGCGCGCGGCGCGGCGGCTCGCCCTGCGGCTCGGGAAAGGAACGCTCCGGGCCTCCGGCGTGTCTCCGGTGCTCACCGGCAGCGAGCACTTCAGCCGGGACCACCTCGATCTTGGCATGAGCTCCGTCTCCCTGCGCATCGCCCTCTCCCAGGATTTCGATCGGATCCGCGCCGCCCAACGGCGCAACTACCTTTGCTTGCTGGAGGGCCTGCGCGACGTCTCGGAGCCGCTGTTCCCCCGCCTCACCCCGGGAGTGTCCCCCTTCTTCTATCCCTTCGTCGTCGAAGACAACCGACTCGCCGCGCGCCAGCTCAACGCCATGGGGATCGAGGCGGTGGACTTCTGGCGGGGATCGCACCCCCTGTGCGATCTCACCGAGTTTCCCGAGGTGGCGCATCTGCGGCGCAGCATCCTCGAAATCCCCTGTCACCAGGACATTCCGATTTCCATCTTGCGCCGGGTCGTGACGATTCTCCGCGACACGGCCGGCGACGGCCGCGGGGCCGCGGCGACCTCCTGGCCGGCCGCCGAGCCGGGTCCCGATCTCTCCGCGGCCGACGTGCCGCCCGCAGAGAGCGGAGCCTGAGAGGGCTTTCCGGATTGTCGGGGAATCAGGTGCCGTTGTTGCGCAGGAGCTTCACGACCGCCCCCTCGAAGCTTCCCGCCTCGGGAGGGCCGTTGAGTCGTCCGACTTCCCGTCCATCCTGAACGAGCAGGATCGTCGGCACGCCCTGGATTCCTTTGGCGCGGGCGGCTGGGTCGCTCGGGATGTTCATCGGCAGGGCGACGAAGTGGGTTTCGAGCGAGGCGTTCGCGGCCGACTGGATCGCCTTGATCAGGCGCGGGACCCAGGCTTCGCAGTGGCTGCACCAGCTTCCGAAATAGATCTGGATGTCGGTCTTCTTCGAATACTTGCTCAGGAACGCCACCGCCTCCGCGTCGGGTTTGTACCCTTTGATGCGACTCTCGTAGTCAGGGTCGAACTCGATGATCTCCTCCAGCGTCCGCGGTCCCACCAGCGGCGCCCGCGGGCTGAGGCGCACCTTGCGCCCCTCCGCCTGGAACAGGATCTGCCCCGCGTTGACTTGATAGCTGCAGATTGGATCCGACGGAGCTCCCTTCAGGCTCACGTTTCCCTCCGCGTCCCGGATGACGTTCTGGGGAGGGATGTAGCGGACCGTCTGATCGGAGGTCATGACGAAGACCGGTCCCTTGAGCGCGCACTTCATGATGAGCAGACCGCCTCGCCCCACCAGATAGGTTTCCGGGGCGCGGACCTCGGCGCCGTCCACCTCGACACGGAACGTCGACGTCGGGGCGAGCGGAATGGGCTCGGTCGGCGGGATGGGCATCGCCCCGGCCGGGAAAGCCCAGGCGGAGGCCAATACGAGCGAAATGAGGGCGAATCGGAGCATCAGCGCAACTCCTCGATCTTCGGCGGGCTCCCTTCCCAGATGCCCGCGACCCTTCCCTCCCGGATTCGGAAGAACCGCGGCAGCTTGCGGAAGAGACGCTTCAGCTCCGGGCGGGGAACCGCGACCACATCGAAGCCTGGACTGTAATTAAAGCAGAAAATGATCTTCTCATCCACTTCGCCCCCGTAGAAGGCGATCACGCTCACCCCGGCGCCCGACAGCGCGTTGAGGGCGCTCACGATCTTGCGGGACTCCGTGGAATCCAGATCCAGAAGGGCGGCCAGGTGGTCCCCCGTGCTCAAGTCGACCGGGGAGACCCGCAACGGCAGTTTCTCGATCCCCTGCCCGATCCTCAGGTCGGTGACGAGAGGATCGAGCGGCAGGGCGTAGGCGGTCAGCGACAGGAGGACGGCCGCCGCGAGGGCGGTAAGGACCGGGACGATCCGCCATCGCGGCCCCGCCGCCCGCGGGGGAGCCAGAAAGAAGGCGGCGATTCCCAGGCCGAGAAAGACCGAGTCTTCGACCAGGACCTGGCCGGGGGTCCGCGAAGCGAGGGACCCGAAGCATCCACACCCCTCCACCTTCCCCTGGGACCAGGCGTAGGCGGTCGCCGCCATGAAGATGGCCATGAGAATCGATCCGGCCGCGGCCGCCCATCGGGTGCGGTATCCGGCGAGGAGCGCCGCGCCGAGGACCACCTCCAGGGGAATAAGCAGGTAGGCCAGTGTGGCGGCCGCCTTGCCGGTGAGGATGCCGTAGGTTCCGACCTGCCGCACGAACTCGGCGGGATCGGCCCCCTTGAGGAGCCCGGCCGAGAGGAGCACCAAGCCGAGCCCCCAGGCCGGGATCTTCCGCGCCAGGCGGGTCAGCATCGTTCGGGAAGGACGCCGGGCGAAGGCGGGCGCCGCCGCGGCGAGAAGGGGTCGAGCGGCCGGCCCGCCGCCCCCCGGAGGATCAGATCCGTCACCAGGGCCGCGGTGATCGGAGCCAGGAGGATTCCGTTGCGGTAATGTCCCGTCGCGGCGACGAGTCCCGCGCCCACCCTTCCAAGCACCGGCAAGCCGTCGGCGGCCGCCGGCCTGAGGCCCGACCAGGCGGTCGCGAAGCTCGCGGCCGAAAGCGACGGGTCGATTGCGAGAGCCGCGGCGGTAAGCCGGAGCAGCGTTTTCGGCGTGACCTCTTTCTTGAAGCCGGCGTTCTCGGTCGTGCTCCCGACGAGGACGGTCCCGTCGCGCCGCGGAACCAGATAGGCGTGGCGGGTGATCAGGACGTGCGCTCTCGGGGGGCGCGGCGCGTCGAAGACGATCATCTGCCCGCGGATGGGAACGATAGCGGGCGCCGTTTCGGGGAGCAAGCTCGACGACCAGGCTCCCGAGGCGAGGACGACCTCGTCCGCCTCCAGGATCTCGCCGCCGGCGAGGACGACTCCGGTCACCTTGTCTCCGGCCCTTTGCAGTCCCGCAACCGGCGCCCCTTCCCGGATCTCCGCGCCCCGCGCCCGCGCCGCCATCGCCACCCCCCGCGTCAGGGCACGGGGATCGACGCGCGCGCTTCCGGGGAAATAGAGGCCTCCCCGGATCGCCTGGCCGAGACCGGGCTCCAGACGCGCGAGATCGTCGGGCCCCACCTTCTCCACCGGCAGCCGGGCCTCTTCCTGCCAGGCGCGCTGCGCCTGCGAGGCTTGCTCGTCCTCGCGCGTGAGGTCCAGCAAGAGGCTGCCCGGGGTGTCCAGCTCGGGATCGATGCCGGTCTCCTTCCGGACCCGCTCCACGAACCCGGGAAAGAGGCGGAGCGACTCCATCCCGAGATCAAGCAGCGGGGAGGGGGCCTCCGCCTCGACTTGGGGGCAGAGGATACCCGCCGAAGCGGAGGAGGCCTGCGCTCCGATCCGGTCGCGCTCGACCAGGACGACCCGGCAGCCGCATCCCGACAGCTCCCGGGCGATGGAGCAGCCGACGATCCCGCCGCCGACGACGACGATCCTGGGCTTTCCTGCGTCCTGCACCGTCCCTCCGCATCGCGCGACGCGCACGAGCCTTCCCGGCTCCGGGTTTTCGGAGAAATCCGTCTCTCAGCTCGTCCGGACGATGATTCGGGGAGGGGACGCCTCCATCATCGGATAGGGATCCCTTCCCGCCTCCATCTCTCGGAAGAGGGGAAGGACCTGCGAGCGCAAGTGGTCCAGATCGACCCCGCCCCGTTCCGCGGGGAATTCCTGAAGGTAGCCCAGCGCCGTCCCCATCACCTTGCGGGCGCCGGGAAGGTTCCCCGATTCGAGGTGGTACAAGGCGACCGCAACCTGGATCAGCCCTTTCAGGAAGCGGTTCTCCTCCCCTTCCGTGCCGTACCAGGTCTTCTCCCATTCTTCGTGGGCCTCGAAATAGTCGCCGCGGTTGAAATGCTCCGCGCCCGGCAGGAGCATGGCGGGGCCGACGGGGGAATCGGACACGATCTCTCCTCAGGAATACCGATACACCGCCAGCGCGTTCTCCCGGAGAATCCGGCGCCGCGCCTGCTCCGAAATCGGCAGCTGCCGGATCTCCTCGACGTTCCTCGAAATCGCGGGCACCGAGGGCCCGGGCCAGTCGGAGCCGAACAGAACCTTGCCCGAGATCTCTTCCAGCCGCGGGAACATCTTCAGCACCGAGCGGGGCGGAATCCCCGAAATGTCCATGAAGACGTTCGGGAAGCGCCTCAGGAGGAAGAACGCCGTATCGCCCCACAGCGGCCTGCCTCCGTGGGCCATCACGATCGTGAGCTTCGGGAAATCGACTGCCACGTCGTCGAGGTGGATCGGATCGCCGTAGAGGTTCCTGGCTCCCGGGAAGATCGACGTGCCGGTGTGGAACATCACCGGCAGCGAATGCTCGGCGGCTTTTTCGTAGATCGTCGCGAGTCCCGGGAGATCTCCGTGGCGGTACGCGTTGGGATGGAAGAGCTGGTGGGGAGGATGAATCTTCAGCGCCCGGATTCCCATCTCCGCCAGGCGATCGACGTCCCCGGCCGGATCGGCCGTGAACCGCGGATGGACCGAGCCCATCGGCAGCAGCCGATCGGCGTGCCCCCGGCAATAGCCGGCGACGTAGGAGTTGACCTCGTCGGTGAACCCCATCAGATCGGGGCTCACGTAATTCACCAGGATCGCCTTTTCGATCCCTTCCCGGTCGAGATGCTCCAAAAAGCTTCCCGGGGATCGGGAATACTGCATGAGCGTCTCGAAGTCGGGGTGCCCCCGGCGCATCGTCGCGAGGACGTCCGGCTTCATCTGCTCCCAGGGTTGGATGTGAAGGTGGGCGTCGACGACGCCGCTCACGGGGCGGCCCCGGCGGGGCGGGCCTCTCGGAGGATCCGATCGAGCTCCTCGGAGAGGATCTTCGCTTTCGATTTCTGATCCCCGATGAGGCGCATCAGGATCTCTCCCTCTCCGGAAAACACGTAGGTTTGTGGCAGGGTCACCTCGCGCCCCCCCCGCTTGTCGATCCCCGCGAACTTGTCGATGAAGATCCCGCCTCCGAGCAGCACCGGCACCTTGATCTCCGCCTCCCGGACGAAGGCGGGAACCTTCTCGACCGTCTTCGAGACGGCGTCGGCCGAAACCGCGATGAAGGCGACTTTTTCCGGAGGATACTTCGGCGCCAGGGCGGTCACGGCCGGGAGATCCTTCCGGCAGGGGGGACACCAGGTGGCGAAGAACTCCACCACCAGGACTTTTCCCTTGTAGGCGGAGAGGTTGGTCTCTTTCCCGTCGAGCTCGTTCATGGCGTAGTCGTAAAGACCGACTTCCTGCTCTTCGGCCGGCGCGGCGGGGACGAAGGCGGAGGCTCCGGCGAGGAGGATCCACGCAAGGACGAACGGCGCGGCGCGGCGCGGCGACATGGGTCGATTCTAACGGGGAGAGGCGGACGGGTCAATTTCGAGGGAAACGGCGTGGCTGGAATGAAAAGGAGCGGGCCGAGGATGGTTGCAACGGGGACCCGGTCGTTTATTCACCCCCTAAGGCATCCTCGGCCCGCTTGCGACTTCAAGAAGGTAGCAATTCGAATGCCCGCCCCGAGCGGCTGGGTCAAAAGAAACCACTTCGCTCGCAAGCTTCGCCGGAAGGCCATTTGCGGAATGCTGCCTGCCGGGGGTCGTCGCCGCCCGCCCGCCGCCGGGCGGAAACGAATTCCGGGCGACTTACAAAATCGTCGAGCAGTTACCGAACGGTTCGCGGAGTGGGTCGCGACCCGCCCGCCGAAACCCCTCCGCCTTCTCAATTGACGCCTTCGATTCTCCGCTGCTATGATCCGCCGCGTCGCACGCGAAGCGAACCCGCCTTCCACCGCCCGGATGTCCGGACAGGAGCTCTTTAAACATGCCCAATGAAGCGACCTCTTCCCTTCCCGCCGGGAAATTGTTCATCGGCGGAGTGTGGATCGACGCCCGTTCGGGGCGCACCTTCGAGACGATCAATCCCGCCACCAACCAGGCTCTCTGCCGCGTAGCCGAAGCCGACGAGACGGACGTCGACGCCGCGGTCCAGGCGGCCCGCAAGGCCTTCGAGCAGGGCCCGTGGCCCAAGATGAGCGCCGCCGACCGCTCGCGTGTTCTCTGGCGCATCGCCGATCTGCTGATGCAGCGCGCCGACGAAGTGGCGCGTCTCGAGACGCTGGACAACGGCAAGCCGATCTTCGAATCGCGCCAGGTGGACATTCCGCTGGTCGCCGAGATCTTCCAGTATTACGCCGGCTGGGCCACGAAGATCACCGGCGAGACGATTCCCGCCCGCCCCGGCGCCTTCACCTACACGCTGCGCGAGCCCCTCGGCGTCGTGGCGGCCATCGTCCCCTGGAACTTTCCCTTGCTTCTCGCCTCCTGGAAGATCGCTCCCGCCTTGGCCGCGGGCAACACCGTGATCGTGAAGCCCTCCTCGAACACTCCCCTTTCGGCTCTCAAGTTCGCGGAGATCGTGAAAGACGCCGGCCTCCCCGACGGCGTCCTGAACGTCGTCACCGGCAAGGGCTCGGTCGCGGGAATGGCTCTCGTCCGCCATCCGGGCGTCGACAAGATCGCCTTCACCGGCGACACCCGGACCGGCGTCGAAATCATGAAGAGCGGCTCGGACACCCTGAAGCGGATCACGCTGGAGCTGGGAGGGAAGTCGCCGAACATCGTCTTCGCCGACGCCGACCTGGAGGCGGCAGTCCGCGGCGCGACCGTCGGCATCTTCTACGGCAAAGGGGAGGTCTGCGCCGCCGGCTCGCGACTGTTCGTCGAGAAGCGGATTCACGAGGAGTTCCTCGACAAGCTCGCCGGACGGGCGAAGAAAACCGTCCCGGGCGATCCGCTCGATCCGAAGACCCGCTTCGGGGCGCTCGTGAGCCAGGCCCAGATGGAGAAGGTCCTGCGCTACATCGCCTCGGGCAAAGAGGAAGGGGCGCGGCTGGTGGCCGGCGGCGAGCGGACGGAAGTGGCCGGCCTCAATGGCAACTTCGTGCTGCCCACCATCTTCGATCAGGTGAAGCCCGAGATGAGGATAGCCCGCGAGGAGATCTTCGGCCCGGTCCTGTCCACCCTGGAGTTCTCCGATCCCGAGGAGGCCGTCGCGCAGGCGAACGCCTCTCCGTACGGCCTGGCGGCCGGGATCTGGACGCGCGACGTCGCCAAGGCGCACCGGGTCGCCCGGGCCCTGAAGGCCGGGACGGTCTGGATCAACACCTACAACCGCTACGACCCGGCGCTGCCGTTCGGCGGCTACAAGCGCAGCGGCTACGGCCGCGAGCTGGGCTCCGCCGCCCTGGAGGCCTACACGCAGATCAAGAGCGTCTGGGTCGACGTGGAATGAAGACAAAGGCTGGGCGGGGGGCTGGGCGGCGAGCCCGCGGACAGGGCGGCCGCCGGAGCGCTTCCGCCGCTCGCCCCTCCGAGACCGTCGTCTACCGGGTCGAAGAGGGCGTCGCCTGGCTCACCCTGAACCGGCCCGAGCGCAGCAACGCCCTTTCCGGGCGGATGCGCGAGGATCTGCTCGAGAAGATCCTCGAAGCCGGCGGGGCTGCCGACGTCCGTTGCCTGGTGCTCACGGGAGCGGGCGATTCGTTCTGCGCGGGCGGGGACCTGTCGGTGATGGCCGCGATGAAGGAGGAGGGGGAAGGGTTCGAAGGGCTCGGACGCCTGATGGAGATCGGCGGCCGGATCGCCGCCGCCCTGGCCGCCCTGCCAAAGCCCTCTTTGGCCAGCCTCCCCGGAGCGGCCGCGGGAGCCGGCTGCAACCTGGCGCTCGCCTGCGACTTCCGTCTCGCCGCGGCGAGCGCCAGCCTCGGCGAGACGTTCGCCCGGATCGGGCTGCATCCCGACTGGGGCGGGACCTACTTCCTGCCCCGTCTCGTGGGAGCGGGGCGGGCTCTCGATCTCTGCGCCACCGGAAGGATGGTGGCGGCGGCGGAGGCGCTCGCCATCGGCCTGGTCACCCGCGTCGTCCCCCGGGAAGAGCTTGCGGCCGAGACGCGGGCGTTCGCCCGGCAGTTGGCCACGCTGCCGCGCCGCTCGTTCCTGGCCGCCCGCGAGGCGCTGCGCCGCAGCCTCACCAGCTCGCTGCCCGCCATGCTGCTCTTCGAGCGCCAGGCGCAGGAGCTCTGCTGGGGATCGCCGGACTCCGCCGAGGGCATCCGCGCCTTTCAGGAGAAGCGACCTCCCCGATTCAGCGACCGCTAGCGATTCCTCTTCCCGCCACGCCGCGGGCGTTCACGGGGGCGATCCGCTCCATCTGCTCGAGGACGTACTGGCGGAACCCGGCGCCGACGGCCAAGGCTCGCGTCTCCAGAATCCCATTACACGAGTCGGGTTGACCCGCGGCCGGATTTACGGCCGTCGGGTCCAACCCGGCTCGCTTTCCGGCTATTCGTACCGCAGCGCCTCGATCGGGTCGAGCCGCGCCGCCCGGTTGGCGGGATAGATCCCGAAGAACAGCCCGATGCTGGTCGACGAGACGAACGCCAGGACGACGGACCAGAGCGGCGTGGAGGCAGGGAAATGGAAGATCAGGTCCACCGCCCAGGCGAGGCCGACGCCCAGGGAAATTCCGAAGACTCCGCCGACCGCGGTGAGCATGGAGGCTTCGATGAGGAACTGCCAGAGGATGTCGCGGCGCCGTGCGCCGATCGCCTTGCGAACCCCAATTTCCCGCGTCCTCTCCGTCACCGACACGAGCATGATGTTCATCACGCCGATGCCGCCCACCATCAGCGCGATCGACGAGATGGCGATCATGACGCCGAAGAGGCCCTTGGTGATGTCGTTCCAGAACTTCAGGAGGGATTCCTGGGTCAGGACTGAGAAGTCGTTCGGCTTTCCGAGGCCGACCTTGCGCCGCACCCGCATGAGCTGCGTGATCTCCTCGATCGCGGTGTCCTTCACCGCCGGGCTCCAGGGGACCGAATCGATGAAGATCTCCCCCTTGCCGAATTGCTTCTGATGGGCCGTGTAGGGAATCACCACGTATTGATCCGGATCGCGACTGAACGGGTTCGGGAATTTCTTGAACGTTCCGACCACGGTGTACAGCTCGGAGCCGATGCGAAACTTCCTGCCGATCGGATCCTGGTTCGGAAAGAGCGCCAGCACCGGCCCTTCGGCGAGCACCGCGACGTTCCGCCGGTGCAGAACGTCCTCCCGGGTCATCGCCCGCCCGTCGGCGATCTGCACGTTACGGACGTCCAGGAACGCCTCCGAGGCCCCGATGATGATGAGCGGCTCGCTCTTGCGGCGTCCGTTCGTCAACACCCCGAACGCCGGGACGAGCGGGCAGGACTCCCGGATCGACGGCAGACCGCGGATCGCCGTCGCATCCTCCACCTTGAAGTCCTTGCGGTGCCGCAGCTCTTCCGGCAGGCCCCCCACGAACAGCGCCGGCTCGAACTTCCTCAGGAACAGGATGTGCGGCCCGGCGCCCTGGATGAGGCTCTGCACGGAGGTGTTGAGCCCCCTCACGAGCGCAGTCATCCCGACCACCGCCATGATCCCGATCACGATGCCGAGGATCGTCAGCCCGGAGCGCAGCTTGTTCGCCCGCAGCGTCGCGAGCGCCATACGGAAATTCTCCCAGAGGGCCAGGCCGGCGGCAGACCGCCGGAGCGGCGGGATCGGGCTACTCATAGCGCAGCGCCTCGATCGGATCGAGCCGCGCGGCTCGGTTGGCCGGATAGATCCCGAAGACCAGGCCCACGACGAAGACGATTCCCAGCGCCAGCACGATCGAGTAGGGGCTCATCGACGTCGGCAGCGGCGTGAGCGCCCTGATGAGCAGGCAGAGACCGTACCCGGCGAGGACCCCGAGGATTCCCCCCAGGGTGGACAGGGCGATCGACTCGATCAGGAACTGCCAGAGGATGTGCCGCCGCTTCGCCCCGAGCGCCTTGCGGATGCCGATTTCCTTCGTCCTCTCCGTGACGGAGACCAGCATGATGTTCATGATCACGATCCCGCCGACGACCAGCGACAGCGACACGAGTCCCGAGGCCGCCCCGAAGATGGCCGCGGAGATCTGCTTCCAGAAGCTGGTCAGCGACTCGGAGCTCTCCAGAGCGAAGTCATCCTCCTGGCCGGGCTTCAGGTGATGCCGCACCCGCATCACCATCCTGATCTCGTCCTTGAGCGCGGCGACGGCCGCTTCGTCCGCGCCCTCCACCGGGACGTCGACCGAGTCGAGGTTGCCGAACTGCTTCTGGTAGGCCGAGATGGGAATCGCGACGATCTTGTCCTGGCTCACTCCGAGCACCGCGCCCTGCTCCTTGGCGACGCCCAGGATCGTGTAGCTGGTCTCGTCGATCTTCACTTCCTTGCCGACCGGGTCGGCGCCCGCGAACAGCTTGTCGGCCACCTCGAACCCGAGCACCGCCACGTTCCGCGCCCGCTCCACCTCGGTGGTGGAGAAGAGCCTCCCCCGCTCCACCTCGAAATCGGCGGGGATCAGCACCGGCAGCCCTTGACCCTGGATCTCGACTTCATCGATGTAGCGCTCGCGGAACCGGACCTTGTGCGGGGAGGAGACGTGCGCCCCGATGAAGCGGGCGGAGACGACCGACCTCCGGACCTCCTCCTGGTCCTCCAGCGTGATCCGCCGGCGTTTGCGGATTTGATCCGCCGCCTCGTGGCTCGTGATGATGAAGGGCCCTTTCCGGAGCACAAACAGGTTCGCACCGAGTCCCGCGACCTTCTCCTCCACGTAACTGTTCATCCCCTGGATCACGGAGACAACCGCCACGATCGAGGTGATGGCGATGATGTTCCCCAGGACGGTCAGGAAGGAGCGGAGCTTGTTCGCCCAAAGGGCCTTCAGGGCGATGAGGAGGCCTTCCGAAAAGGGCATGGTCAGGCTTTCTGGCGGACGTCCGAGGCGATCTTTCCGTCGTGGATGGAGACGACCCGGTGGGCCCTTTCGGCGATCGTCTTCTCGTGGGTGACCACGATGATCGTCTGGCCTCCGGCGTGGAGCCGCTCGAAGAGGCGCAGGATCTCCTCCCCCGTCTTGCTGTCCAGGTTGCCCGTCGGCTCGTCGGCGAGGATCAGCGAGGGGTTGTTGATCAGGGCGCGGGCGATGGCGACGCGCTGGCGCTGCCCTCCCGACAGCTCGTTGGGGCGGTGGGTGGCGCGATCCTCCATCTCCACGCCGCGCAGGGCCTGGAGGGCCCGCTCGTGGCGCTCCTCCGCCCCCACGCCGCTGTAGACCAGCGGCAGCTCGACGTTGTGGAGCGCCGTGGCCCTCGGCAGGAGGTTGAAGGTCTGGAAGACAAAGCCGATCTCCCGGTTGCGGATCTCGGCGAGACGATCGTCGCCGAGGCGGCTCACCTCCTGGTCGTTCAAGAGGTAGGTGCCGCGCGTCGGGGAGTCGAGGCAGCCGAGGAGGTTCATCAAGGTCGTCTTCCCCGAGCCCGAAGGGCCGGTGATCGCCATGTACTCGTTGCGGCCGATCTCCAGATCGACGTCCCTGAGGGCGTAGATCTCCTCTCCGCCCACCTCGTAGCGTTTCGTCAGCTCGCGGGTCTGGATCAGCACCGGCTCACCCTTTCCGGGTCTCTTCCCCTTCCTTCTTCTTGGGGGTGTTGTCGACTTTCACGGGGTCCCCGTCCTTGAGGTCCCGGATCGCCTGGTAGGTTCCGGTGATCACCTCGTCTCCTGCCTTCAGGCCGTCCAGGACCTCGAAGAACCGCTCTCCGCTGATGCCCGTCTTCACCGTGACGAAATGAGCCACCCCGTCGCGGACCACGAAGGCCCCCTCCTTTTCGAGCTCGCCGCGTGATTTCTCTTCATCCGAAGCATCGGCGGAAGCGTCGGAGGAAGCCTCGTCGGCTGAAGCATCGGCGGAAGCGCCCGAGGACGAGCCGGCGGTCTGCCGCGCCGGCTTCGGGGAACCCGGACCGGAAGCGGCGCGCACGCCGCCGGCATCCCCGCCGGCGCCGGCCGCCGCCTTCTCCTTCGGCAGCGTCCGGATCGTCATCGATTGGATCGGGACCGCCAGGCTGCGATCCCGGACGGCGGTGACGATGTCGGCCGAGCAGGAAAGGGCCGGCTTGATCCCCGGCACCTTCTCGCGCAGCGCCAGGGTCACGCGGAAGTTCGTCGTCTGTTCCGTCGCGGCGGCGCTCGAGGCGGCCACGGCGCTGTTTCCCACCTTGACCACCTCGGCCTTGAATTTTTTGCCGGGAAAGGCGTCGATCGACACGGTCGCCGGCTGGCCGATCCGGATCCCCACCACGTCGGTCTCGTCCACGTCGATCTCCGCCTCGATCTCGGAGAGATCGGCGATCGTCATCAGGACGGTCCCGGGGTTGTTCATCGTCCCGGTCACGACGTTCTCCCCTTCCTCGATGTTCATGACGGTGATGAGTCCTGCCAGAGGTGAGCGGAACGTGACCTGCGAGAGCATGTGGCTCGCGCTTCTCAGATTGGCCTCCAGCCTCTCGACCTCCCGCTCGGCGGCGTGGGTGCGCGCCGTCTCCACCTGGACGCTGGTCTTCGCCCGATCGATGTCCTGGTCGGTGGCCAGGTCGTGCTTCTTCAGCTCGGTGAGCCGCCGCAGCTCCAGCTGCGACTGGTCCAGGCTGGCGTGCGACTGAGCCAGGGCCGCGTTCCCCGCGGCGATCGAAGCCTTCAGTGCCGCGACCTCGGCGGCCAGGGGCGCCGGATCGATCTGCAGGAGAAACTGGCCTTCGGTGACCAGGTCTCCCTCGGCGACCGCCAGCTTCGTCACCTTGCCGATCGTGCTGGCGCTGATGTTCACCTGCTTCTTCGGCTTGATCTTCCCCGAGGCGGTGACGATCGACTTCAAGCGGCGGTATTCGATCTTCTCCGTCTGGACGGTGACCTTCTTCTTCCGATCGAACTTGAGGTTGACCACGACGAGGGCCCCGACCACCAGGACGACGCCCGCGGCGATGGCGATCTTCGTTTTTCCTGACATCGTTCCTCGCTGTAAGGACGGGTGCGTCCTTTCAGGACAGCACCTGCCAGATGACGGCGATGATCAGGGAGATGGACAGATAGAGGGAAAAGAGCACCGTTGCCGACTTCTTTGTGCTCAGGTTGTTCAGGATTCCCATGCCGATCGAAAGAACTCCCAGCTGCCACAGCACGAAGACGTCGATGCACCGGAAGAACTTGTACGCGAAGGAGGCCTCGTCCAGGAAGGGCAGGAACGCCGTCAGCGTGGTGGAGGCCCTGACGCTCTGCTTTAGATAGATCACGGCCACCGTGACCAGCCCTCCGATCAGGCCGATCAGTCCGACGTGACAGTAGGCGGCGAAGGTCTGCTTGAAGGTCCCCTCCCCCCCCAGGCCGATGCTGAAGATCAGGTAGACGAGCCCGGCCAGCAGGAGCGTGGCGACGGGCGTGAAGACCACGATGCTCGCCGGCCAAAAGTAGCGCGTGACGGCCACCTGCTTGTCGACGGTTTCCGGAGGGATTTGCCGGCCCGCCTTCTCATTCGCCTCCTGCATCTGCTGGCGAAGCGCCGTTGCGCCCTCCGGGGTCACGAAGAGGACGCCGTAGAGGCCCGCGAGCAGCAACGTGACGACGAGAAGCGGAGCCAGCCACGCCGGCCGCCGCTTCATCTCCTCGAAGACTCGGGATGGCGCCGTGAAGATTCCGACGGCCCTCGCCGGGAAGCTCATCGCCTGGCGCGGCTCGGTTTCGGCCGCGGCCTGCACCTGGACGTCCGTCATCTCCCTCCTCCCTCGGGCCGGCCTCTCCCGCGGCACCGGCCGTTACCGGAGAGCCACTCGTGCAAATGTACGCGGGAAGATCGGCGCTGTTTCACAGGAATTTACGGCAGGGTTTCGCCGGCGGCGCCAGACTTGTGACTCCGAAATGGCGTTAACATCGAGGCCGCCGAGGCGACCGGATCGCAAGACGCGCCGAAGTACCGCGTACCCAACGCGGTACGCAAACGAGGCGCAACGCGGCGAGCCGGGATGCATCGCCTGCCGAATTAGGGCCGGTTTGGACCCGGCGGCGGGAACCCGCCGCGGGTCAACCCGTCTCATGTAGCGCGATTTCGGAGACGCGACACCTAAGTCGCGTCCTCTCCCCCGGTCCCGCCGGACCCTGCCGCCGGAGCCTTGGATCGAAGGTTCCTCTTGCGCCACCAGAGCCGCCTCGCCCTTTTAAGGGGCTTGTCCTCGTCGCCCGAGGCCGCCGAAGCCTCCGGCCGCGGCTCCGCGGGCGTATCCTCCGCGCTCTCGGGCGCGGCGGTGTGCCCGCTCCGCCCGGCCCCCCCGGAATCCTCGCGAAAGCGAATCGTCGCCTCTGGCGGCTCCGGCTCCGAGACTTGGCCCTCGGCAGGCGGCGCCGGACCCGTCGCCGCGTCCTGCCGATCGTGACCGTGGCGCGATCGGCGTCGACGGCGGCGTCGCCGCCTCTTGCGCACTTCCCCTTCCGCGGGCGCGGTCGCTGGCGAAGCGGCCGGCACGGGTTCTCCGGGCTCTTTCTCCGGAGACGGCGCCGGCGCGGCGGCCTCCGCGGCCGGAGCGGCGAGCTGAAGGACCGGGCGATCGGAGCGCGCGGGGCGACGCTCATGGGCGTGGACCACCTTCGGCTCCTCGAACCGGCCCGCCTCTCCTTCTTTCGTGAGCAGCTCGATTTCCGATTGGTGGGGCCTCATCCCCGGAGTGGGGACGACCGAGATCTTCGTCTTGTAGCGCCTCTCCAGTCCGGCGAGATCCTCCCGCTTGTTGTTGAGCAGGTAGATGGCGACCTCCGGGGGAAGCTCGACCTTCACGGCCGAGAGGTCGCCGCGCGGCACGCGGGCGTGAATCTTCCGCAGGACGGCGAGCGCGGCCGACTCGGTGGTGCGCACCAGCCCGTGCCCGCCGCACACGGGGCACGACACGTAGCTGCCCGCCGCCTTCTGGCTCTTCAGGCGCTGGCGGGAGATTTCCATGAGGCCGAGCTTGGAGATCCGCGTCACGTCGTATTTCGCCTTGTCCCGCTTCATCGCCTCCTTCAGCGCGCGCTCCACTTCGCGGACGTTCTTCTGGGAGCGCATGTCGATGAAATCGATGACGATCAGGCCGCCGATGTCGCGGATGCGCAGCTGGCGCGCGATCTCCTCCGCCGCCTCGAGGTTGGTGGCCGTCGCGAGCTCCTCGATGTTCGACTCGCGGCGCGACTTGGCCGAGTTGACGTCGATGGCCGTGAGCGCCTCGGTCCCGTCGATGACGATCTCTCCGCCCGACCGCAGCAGGACGCGGCGCTTGTAGATGCTCTCGATCTGCTCTTCCAGGTTGTAGCGGGTGAAGATCGGGCGGTCCTCGGTGTAGAGCTTCAGGATCTTCCGGCGGGAAGGCATGACCTCCTGGAAGAAGAGGCGCGCCTTTTCGAACATCTCCTTGCTGTCGATGAAGATTTCGCCGATGTCGTGGGTGAAGTAGTCCCGGATGGTCCGGATCACGAGATCGCGCTCCTGGTAGACCATCGACGGGGCGGGTTGATCGTTCGCCGTCTTGACGACCGTCTCCCAGAGCTTCAGGAGGTACTTGAGATCGCGCTGGAGCTCGGCGCGCGACACGTCGAAGCCCGCCGTCCGCACGATCAGCCCGAACCCTTCCGGCGGCTCCAGCTCCTCGACGATCTTGCGAAGGCGCTCGCGCTGCTCGGCGTCCTCGATCTTCCGGGAGATTCCGGAGCTGTCCGAACCCGGCATCAGGACGAGGTAGCGCCCGGGCAGTGAGTAATAGGTCGTCAGGCTGGCGGGCTTCGTCGAAAAACCGTCCTTGATCACCTGCACCAGGATCCTTTGCCCGCGATCGAGGCGGTCCCGGATCTGGTGGCGGTGGCCGTTGTCGTCCCGCCCCCGCAGGAGCGGGACGTTTTTGAAGTTGATCTCGTCCATGGGCAGAAAGCCGGGGCGGTCGTTGCCGTAGCGGACGAACGCGGCGTTGAGGGTGGTGTTGATCCCCTCGACGACGCCGTTGTAGACGTTCCCTTTGATGCTCTCGCGGTTGAGAGTCTCGATTTCGAAGGTGTCGAGCACACCATTTTCCACGATCGCCACGCGGCTCTCTTCCGCGTGGGTCACGTTGATCAACATCGCTTTTGCCATGAATCTCCTGGGAGCGCTGCTCCGCGGACTCCGGCTTCGGTGTCCTGCGGGGCGCTCCGTCACGTCGTCGCGGCTCCTCGGGCCCGGGAGTCGGGCGGGAGCCTCATCGTGGTTCGGGGGAGCGGCCGGCTTCCGGTCACGGGCGGCCCGCTCCCTGCATCTTCTCCTCGACCGGTCCTCAGGCGCTCGCCCGGCCGGGGCGGAGTATATCCGATTCCCCCGCCCGCCGCTACGGCGTGGAAATCAGCTGGACAGGATGGGGGTGATCCGATCCTGCACCGAGGTGGTCACTTCCGCGCCGTTTCCGGATATATAGAGGTTGACCTCGCTGCGGATGCCGTATTCGGGAAGGTAGATCCCCGGCTCGATGGTGAATCCCGTCCCCGGAATGAGGCGCCGCTCGTCGCGCGTCTCGAGATTGTCGAGGTGCGCCCCGTTGCCGTGGACCTCGCGCCCGACGTTGTGCCCCGTGCGATGGATGAAGAACCGTTCGTAGCCCCGGTCGCGGATGAAGGCGCGCGCCACGTCGTCGACGTCGCACCCCCGCAAAAGCCCCCCTTCCTTCGATCCCTCCAGCACGTGGCGGATCGCCGCGTCTCGGGCCCCGGCCACCGCCTGCCAGACGTCGTCGTAGCGTCCGGGGACGCTCTTGCCGACGAAGCCCATCCAGGTGATGTCGGCGTAGACCGCCTCCGAGCCCTTTTCCCGGCACCAGAGATCCAGCAGCAGGAGGTCGCCGCTCCGGATCGCGGCGCTGTGCTGCGCGGACGGCTCGTAGTGGGGATTTCCGGCGTTGGCGTTGACCGCCACGATGGGCGGCTCCGTGACCAGATCCCGCTCCCGGAAAGCCTCCGTCATGAACTGCTGAATCTCGTATTCCGTCGGGGTCCGTCCTCCCCCGACGATCCGGGCCACCTCGCCGAAGGTGCGCACGACGATCTCGTCCAGGTGCCGGGCGGCCCGCCGGTGCGAGGCGAGCGCCCCGGGACTCCAGCGCGCCTCGAAGAACTGGACGAGGTCGGCCGAGGTCACGACTTCCACGCCGCAGGCGCGCACCATCTCGAACGTCCCGGCGTCGACCCGCGAGACGTACGGGATCGCCCCGCCCGGGGAGTATTCCATGGCGATCCGCTTCCTCCCGCCGACGAGCTCCCTGAGCTTCTCCTCGAGCTGGCGCCATCCCACGTACGAGATCTTCGTTCCCGGCAACTCGGCGAAAGCCTGCCCCTCGATGGCGCTGTGGAGCCAGACCGGATCGCCCTGGACCGGCAGGAGGCCGAACCACCGCCGCGTGATCATGTGACCTGCGGCGAGGCCGGCCACTCGAGAGGCGATCGGGTTGATCCCGTGGAAATCGAACAGCAGCCACGCGTCCAGCTCGGCTTGAGTGAGCGCCTTCTGGATCTCGGAAACGTTCATCGGAGTTCCCCCATGCGTCACGACGGATGGCCCTATCTTAGCACCGGGCCCCGCCGGACCCTTGAAGAATATGACGCCCCGCCAGCTCCCGGCGTCTTGCTCCCATCATATTATTAGCAAGCTCGCAGCCCGGGGAAACCACGCGGGCGGGGCAGACTCCGCGGGCGATTTCACGGTATAGTGAGCCGGCGCGGGATGGCGACCGCCTTCACGGAGACTCGCAGCATGTTCCAGATCGGCAGCGTCCCGATCGATCCTCCCCTGATCCTCGCTCCGATGGCCGGGATCACCGACCAGTACTTCCGCCGGATCCTCAAACGTCTCGGAGGCCTGGGGGTCGTGAGCATGGAGTTCATCTCCTCCGAGGCCCTCACGCGTGGCAGCGAGCGGACCCGGGCGATGATGAAGTTTCACGAGGAGGAGAGGCCCCTGGCAATCCAGATCTACGGCTCCGACGCCGCGCGGATGTCCGACGCCGCCGAATACGTCGAGGCGATCGGCGCCGACATCGTGGACATCAACATGGGCTGTCCGGCCAACAAGATCCTGAAGGGATGCGCCGGCGCGGCGCTGATGGGTGATCTGAAGGTCGCGGAGATCATCATCCGGGCGTGCCGCAACCGGATCCGGATTCCGCTCACCGTGAAGTTCCGCCTCGGTCTCGACGACGCCCGGAGAAACTATCTGGAGATGGGGCGAATTTGCGAGACGAACGGCGTGAACGCCATCGCCCTGCACGCCCGCACCGCCCGCCAGATGTTCACCGGCCGTGCCGACTGGGACGCGATCCGCCGGCTCAAGGAGACGGTGTCGATCCCCGTGAGCGGCAACGGCGACATCCTGACCCCGTCCGATGCTCTGTCGTTGCGGCGGGAGACTCTCTGCGATGGGGTGATGATCGGCCGGGGAGCGCTGCAGAATCCCTGGATCTTCCGGCAGACCGCCGCCGTCCTGGAGGGCGCGCAGGCCATGCCGGTGACCATCAAGGACCGGCGGGAGATGATCCTGGGGCACTTCCGCCTCCTGCGCGAGCAGGAGGAGGAGCGCTTCGCGCTTCACAAGATCCGGACCTTCACGGGCTGGTACACGCACGGCCTGCCGAACGGCAAGCACCTCCGGCAACGAATCTCTTCGCTTGCGACCGTCGACGCGTTCCTCTCCGAGGTCGAGGCCTTCTTCGACGCCTTCCCGGACAGCCTCGCCGCCTGATTCTGCGAACCCAGCGACGCCGGCGCCGCCCCGCTCAGACCTTCATGCGGGCGTACCAGGCCTTGATCCGGGGGTAATCGGCGGGGATGCCGCGGGGGCTGTAGAGCTCGAGACGCGACAGGAAGGCGTAGAGGGCGATGTCGGCGAGGGTCACGCGGGAGCCCAGGGCGTGCTCGTCTCCGAGGAAAAGCTGCTCGAGCGCCTCGAAGTGATGGCTCAGGTCGGCTTTCAAAGCCGCCTTTCCCGCTTCGTCGACAGGCTGCCCGTCGGCGTCTATCCCGCGTCTCGACCGGTGCAGCAGCGGTCCCAGGACTTCATCGGCGTATTCCTCCAGAATCCAGGCCAGCGCGCGTGAGCGCGGATCGTCGGGCAGCAGCCTCCCCCCCCCGTAGGTGCGGACAAGGTAGCGGAGGATGCGGGTGGAATCGTGCACCACGACCTCTCCGTCCACCAGGACCGGGACCTTCTCCTGGCCGGAAACGCCCTTGACCGCCGACCGATCGGCCGGATCAATTTCGACGCTCTCATAGCGAAGATCCAGCCGGCGCATGGCGTAGCGGACTTTCTCGCAGTACGGACAGGCCTCGAAGTGGAAGAGTTTCAACGGCATGCCGATCTCCGGAAGGGCGGATCAAGAAGGGGTCGGGACGGCATTATCGTCGATGGTGGAACGGGCGGTCAACCGCGGCCGTCCCCCGCGCTCGCCAAAAAGCCTGCACCTATCGCCGGGGCCGCAGCATCTCAAGCTCGTCGGACGGCGCCATGCTCGCCGGGAGTCTTCAATGCTGAAAGCGTCGCTCAAGTCACGCCCTGCCCCGCTCGCCTTTCCGGCCGCGCCGGATCGCCGGGACGAGTTCGAGTCCCAGGCGCTGCCTCATCTGGGGGCGCTGCTCAGGCTGGCGATGCGGCTCACCCGCAACGAGAAGGACGCGGAGGATCTGGTCCAGGACACCTACCTGCGCGCCTATCGCTTCTATCACCATTTCGAGCCGGGCACGAACGTCCGCGCCTGGCTGTACCGGATCCTGAAGAACCAATTCCTGAACCGACTCCAGCAGGAGAAGGGAGCCCGGGCGATGGGCGATCTTTCGGAGGCGGCCGAGTCCCGCGCCGTGCTGGAATCGGCGTTCCCCCATTCCGTCGCGCGCACTCCGGAGCAAGAGGTGATGGATTCGGTCACCGCCGGCGAGGTGGAGGAGGCGCTGGCGATCCTGCCTCCCGAATATCGCCCGGTGGTGATGATGGCCCTGTCGGAGGAGATGAGCTACAAGGAGATCGCCCGGACGATGAAGATTCCGATCGGCACCGTGATGTCCCGCCTGCACCGGGGCCGGCGAATCCTCCAGGAACGGCTCCACGATTACGCCGCCCGCCGCCACCTTGTCGGCAGAGCGGCCCTCGAGGCCACGGGCGCCTCCCGCCTCCCCCACGTCTCTGCGGCTAAGCCGGAGCCGGTCGGAGCTCCGCCGCGAGCGTCTCCTCGAGGCTTCCGAGCTCCCCTTCGAAGGAATGTCCGGCTCCGTCCACGACCGCCAGCCGCGCCCGCGGACCGATCTCCGCGATCAGGCGTCGCACCGCCGGAAGCGGTCCGAAAGCGTCCTCCGAGCCCTGGACCACGAGCACCGGCTTGTCGGTGCGCTTGAGAAAACTGAAGGGCCACAGCGTGAGCGGGATGCCGATGCCGATCAGATCGGCGACGCGCGAATCGGCAGCCGCCGCCTCGAAACCGACCCAGGCTCCGAACGAATAGCCGAGCAGCGTGACGGGCAGGCCGGGAAGCCTCGAGGCGAGCGCCTCGAGCGCGGCGCGGGCGTCCCCCCTCTCCCCTTTTCCCCCATCGAAGCTCCCGGCCGATCTTCCGACGCCGCGGAAATTGAAGCGCAGCGTGGCGAAGCCGCGCCGGTGGAGCGCCCGGGCCGCCCGAAAGACGACGGGGTTGTGCATCGAGCCTCCGTACAGGGGATGGGGATGGCACACCAGCGCCGCTCGAGCCGGCTCGCCCGCCGGCACCCGAAACACTGCCTCGAGGCTCCCCGCGGGACCGGCGAGGCTCAATGTCTCGATCCGTGGCACGCCCCGGCCCCTCGCCGGCGGCTTTCTGTCAGGCTTTTCCTCGGTCACGGTTGTCTTTTCCAACCCGATGCATGAGAATTCCTCCGCCTTGAAGCGGCACGCTTGCCGCACATGATACGCGACGCCGGCGGTGGCGACGCCGGCGGAGCGCTCCGGGAACAGGACGCGGCGTCGCTCCATCCAGTTTCCTTCCGCGCACCTCGATCCTGCCCGCCTCTCCCTCGATCGGCCGCCGGGCGCGAGCTTCCCGGCCGGCAAAGGCGTCGATTCTCGACGACCGCCGGTCCACGGATCGCCGAGACGGCTGCGCGGAGCCTGGCGGCGAGGCGGCGGGCGCGTATGATAGGGTAAGCGCGCCGGACGCCGCCGCACGGCAAGCGCGTCTCTGCCCTCGAACGCAGGGTGATCCAAGGCCACACCAACGGGATCGGGATTCGTGATGGTGAAGGAACCAGCGCGAGACGGCTCACTGCGCGCCAGCGAACCGGGCGGGTGCGCGCCCCGCCGCATTCGGGTCCTGGTGGTCGGCACTCGCTACCTTCCGGTCTACTCGGGAGCGGCGCAGCAGGAGCACGACGTGCTGCGCCGGCTGGGCGGGCAGGGCGTGGAGGGCACGGTCCTGACGTTGCGCCTTCAAGGGCTGTCCCGGCAGGAGACTCTGGACGGCGTGCGCATTCTTCGTCTCGGAAGGGGCGGCGGCCGGCTGTCGCGGCTGGCCTTCACGATCGAAGTGTTTGGCTATCTCCTGCTCCGGGGGGGGAGGTTCGATCTGATCCACGCCATCAGTCCGGGATGGGCTTGCTTCCTGGTTCCCCTGGCATCCCGGGCCCGCGGGATTCCGGCGATGTACACCAGCACGCTGATGGGTTCGGATGACGCCTGGTCGATTCGCGAGCAGTCGCTCGGTTGGCTGAAGACGCGGCTGATGCGCTCCTACCGCGCCATCACGGCCTCCACGACACGGCAAGTGGAGCTTTTCGCCGCGGCCGGCTACCGCGCCGATCGGCTTGTGGAGCTGACCTGCGGCATCGACGACGATTACTACGTCCCGGGCCGCAACGCCGGCTGCCGGAGGGAGCTCAGGAAGCTCGCCGGCCGGGACGACGAAGGACCGGTGCTGCTTTTCATCGGCACCCTGTCCCCGAGAAAGAAAGTGGACCTCCTCGTCGAGGCCTTCCGGCTGTTGCTCCCGCAGCATCCGTCGGCCGTTCTGGTCCTGATGGGACCCAAGAGCCGCGAGGAGGACTTCGGCATGGACGAGGCCTACGTGCACGATCTAAAGCGCCGCAGTCTCTCGCCGGATCTCCGGGGCCACGTCGTGTTTCTGGGAAGAATCGATCAAGCGGAGCGCAAGCGGGAGGTCCTGCATGCTTCCGATCTTCTGGCGCTCTTCTCGGAGCATGAAGGTCTCGGCCTCGTGGTTCTCGAGGCGATGGCCTGCGCCGTTCCGCCGGTCCTCGCCCCCATCCCCGGAGTCTTCGACTACGTCGTCGACGACGGTCGAAACGGCCGCATCGCCGCTTCCCGCGATCTCGCCGCCCTCACGGCGGCCCTGGCCGATGTGCTTTCGAGCGAGGAGAAGCGGCTCGCCATGGGCCGCGCAGCGCGGGACACGATTCAGCGCCGCTTCTCGATGAGCCTCATCGCGTCGCAGTATCTGGACCTTTACCGCCGGCTGGCCCGACGGGGAGGAGCATGAACGGGCCTTTCGGGCCTCCCGCCGGCGCGGCCGCCGCCGGGTCCGGCAAGAGCGCCGCCGAGCGCCTGCGGATCCTGTATTACGTCGAGTCTCTCGGCGTCGGCGGATCGATGCAGACGACGGTGACCGTGGCCCGTCAGATGCAGGCCCGCGGGCATCTGGTCGTCTTTGCGAGCCAGGAAGGGCCGCTGCTGGGCCAGCTCCAGGAGGCCGGAATCGTCCACGTCCGCGTCGACACCGACGTCCGGCATCCTTCGCCCGCCGCGGCGCGCCGGCTGATGTCGGCGATTAGGCGCTTCCAGATCACCCTGCTTTGCCCCAACGGATTCGATTGCACGCTCGACGCGGTGCCGGCCGGGCTGCTCACCGGCTGCCCGGTGCTCCCCACCTACGGCGGCATGTTCAATCTCCCCTATCCGCACCCCCGGCTGCCGCTGGTCAACGTCTTCAGCCACGAGCTGATGGCCGACCTGGTCGCGCGTTACGGCTGGAATCGGGATTCTTTCCGTCACATAATCGCCCGGATCGACCAGCAGCGCTTTTCGCCCGAGGTCTCCGGCGCCACGCTGCGGGCGGATCTCGGAATCTCCGCCGATCAGAAGGTCCTGGTCATGGTGTGCCGCCACGATCGGCTGAAGCGGGACGGGGTGCTGACGCTGCTCGACGCCGCCGCCGAGATTCACCGCCGTGAGCCGCGAGCGCGCATCGTCCTGTTCGGGGACGGCAACGCCCACGCCGAGATCCTGGCGAGGATCGACGAGATTCACCGTCTCGCCGGCGGCGAATTCATCCTCGCCCCAGGGAGCTCCCACCGGACGCCAGAAGCGTTCGCCATGGCCCATCTGGTAGCGGCCAACGGCGCCCGCTCCGCCCTCGAGGGGATGGCTTGCGCCCGGCCGGTGATCTCGGTCGGGCCGAACGGCTTCTGCGGGGTGCTTTCAGAGGAGACGATCGAGGGATTCCGCCGGTTCAACTTCGACAAGGGACGCCTTTCCGGAAATCCTTTGGCCGGCCGGGAAATCCTGGTCGATTGCGTGCTCCGGCTGCTGGCGGACGAGGCGCTCCGCCGGGAGCTCGGCCGGTTCTCGGAGAGCTACGCGCGCGAGCATCTGCTGATCCAGACGGCGGCCGCGGCCTACGAGCGCCTGTACCGGGAGGCTTTGGCCCGGTGGCCGGCCGGACGCCTGGCGCGTCTGGGCCTCTTCGCCAGCTGGCTGGCGACCGTTGGCCGCTACTACGCCGTCCTGCTGCGGCGGCGCTCCGGATTCATCTCCCAACCTCCGCCGGAGGAGCCGGCCACGCCCCCCCCGACGGTGGATCCCGATTGGCGGCTGGGCCTCCCGCATCGCTAGCCTCGCGTCGCGGAAATGACGTCGGGGTTGTCGAGACACCCGGCGGCGTCGAGTCATCGACCGGCGCGCCTCCCGCGCGCCGGAGATGAGGCGGATCGGGAGGATGGTCTTTCGAGTTTCTCGAAGATCCGCCGCGTCGCGGATCCGTGGGGAAGACGCACGAGATCGGACGGCCGGACCCATCTCCTCTTCGTCGCACTCCTCCCGGCGCGGCGCGGCAGAGGCTCGGAGAGGATCGCGGCGTAGGCGCCTACCCGGACGCGCCGGTAGGTGATCGATTGCCGGAGCTCGGCGATTCTCTCGCCCGCCCGCAGCGCGACTCCAAGGCAATCGCGGCCCAGCCGCGCCAGAGCCTCGGCGGGCCGCTCTCCCGCCTGCAGAAATCCCCCCGGAAACTCCCACAGCCCTTTCATGAGATCGCGGTCGGCCCGTTGCACCAGGAGACAGGCGTCGCCGCGGCGGATCACCGCCACGGCCGCCTGGAGCTCGATCGGAGCGCGGCCTCGCCGGAGCTCCGGAAGAACCGCCTCGAGGCCGGCCGCCCGGGCGCGACAGCCGCGCTTCGCGGGGCAGCGCGCGCAGCTCGGGGCGAGCGGGGTGCACACCAAGGCGCCAAGATCCATCAGGGCCTGGTTCACCTCCCCCGGCGGCCCCGCCGCCAGAAGGGAGCGGGCCGCGCGCTCCAGGACTTGGCGATTCGGGGAGCTTTCCGGATGGCCTCGAAGCGCCAGCATCCGGCTCAGGACTCTCATCCCGTTTCCATCGAGCGCCGGCTCGGGCCGGGCGAAGGCGATGCTGGCGAGCGCGCCGGCGGTGTACCGGCCCACCCCCGGCAGCCGGCGCAGCTGCGCGGCCTCGCACGGGATCGCTCCACCGAGCCGCTCCATGACCTGCCGCGCGGCGGCGTGCAGGTGGCGGGCGCGCCGGTAGTAGCCCAGCCCCGACCATGCCGCGAGAACCTCCGGGAGCGCCGCGCGCGCCAGCGACCGCAGCGTCGGAAACCGTCTCAGGAAGCGCGCGTAATAGGGAATGACCGTCCCGACCTGAGTCTGCTGGAGCATGATCTCCGAGACCCAGATCCGGTAAGGATCGTCCGTCCTTCTCCATGGAAGATCTCTGCCGTTCCTGCGGTACCAGAGAAGGAGGCGCGGGCCCGCCGCCGCCGGAAGGCGGCGCCGGGAGCCTGTCGGCGGTGCCATTTGATGCCCCTCGGAGGATCGGAATCCGGCGGAAGGATAGCCCGGCAGGCGCGCCGGCGCCATTCCCGGGGTCTTTGACAGTCCCGCCGCCGACCGGTAGGATTTTCGGCGGACTCGGCGATCCGCCGCAACTGCAAGGAGAATCCCACATGCCCGCGAGACTGGTTGACTACCGCGTGGAGGGCGGCATCGCCGTCGTGGAGATGAACGATCCTCCCGCCAACACTTACACGCACGAGATGATGCGGCAGCTGGACGACGCCATCCTCCAGGCCCGGTTCGACGACTCGGTGCACGTCCTGGTCCTGCGCGGCGCCGGAGAGAAGTTCTTTTCGGCGGGCGCCGACATCCGGATGCTCGCCTCAGCCACGCCGCGCTTCAAGTACTACTTCTGCCTCCATGCCAACGAGACGTTGGCGCGCCTCGAGCAGACTCCGAAGCTGGTGATCGCGGCTCTCAACGGCCACGCCGTCGGAGGCGGACTGGAGATTGCGCTGGCCGCCGACTTCCGGATCGCCCGGCGCGGGGGAGGCAAGATCGGCCTCCCCGAGGTCTCGCTGGGCGTGCTCCCCGGCACGGGCGGCACCCAGCGCCTCGTCCGGCTCCTGGGAAAGGCGCGCGCCCTGGAGCTGATGGCGACCGGAGGGACTTTCGACTTCGACGAGGCGCTGCGCCACGGCCTCGTGAGCCGCCTGTTCGAGCCGGAGGATTTCTTCCCCCGCGTCCTGGAGTTCGCCAGGGAGTTCTGCCCCCCCCGCAAGGCCTCGCTGGCGGTCGGGAAGATCAAGCGCGCCGTGCATTCCGGCGCGGAGGCCTCCTTCGCCGAGGGGCTGGCTCTCGAGCGGGAGCTGCAGCAGCAGCTTTTCGAAAGCGACGACGCCCGGGAAGGAATCCAAGCCTATCTGGAGAAACGTGAAGCGAAATTCACCGCCCGGTGAAGGCGCGGCTCCTCCTCCCCGTCCGACGAGATCAGAGACGCAGAGGCCTCGCCGGGGAGTCCGCAAGAGTCGGCCTCGATGACCGAGGCGATCCGCGTCGGCTTCATCATCGGCCAGCTCCACCGCGGCGGGACCGAGCGGCAGCTTTACGAGCTGGCCACGCGCCTCACCGGCGGCCCCTGCAGCCCTTACGTCTATTGCTTCTCCCAGGTCCTCGAGCCGTACGGTCCGATGCTCACCGCGGCCGGCGTGCCGCTGCGCTTCATCCCCCGCCGCCGGAGGATGGAGCTGCGGCGGGTCCGGGCCCTGGCGCGCCTGTTCCGCCAGGATCACCTCGATCTCGTCCACTCCTTGTCGTTCCACGCGAACCTTTACGCGTACCTGGCGCTCCGAGGCCGGCCCGGCCGGCTGATCGCCTCCAACCGCTACTACGTCCCCGGCGGCGCCGGGCCGGTGAGCTGGATCAACGGCCTGGCGCTCCGGCGCTCCGCCCGGGTGGTCGTCAACTCCGAGACGGGGAAGGCATTCACGGCCGAGCATTTCAGGGTCCCGCCCGAGCGGATCAAGGTCATCCCGAACGGGGTCGATGCGGCCCGCTTCACCCCACCGCTCTTCCCCGCCGCGATCCGGCCGGAGCTGGGCATTCCCCCCGGCGCGCCGCTGGTCGGCTTGATCGGCCGGATCACCGCGCAGAAGCGCGTCGACATCTTCCTGGAAGCGGCGCGTCGCGTCTCCGAGAAGCTCCCCGGCGCGCGCTTCCTGATCGTCGGCAAGGGCGAGCTGATGGAGGCGATGCGGCGGAAGACGAGCCAGCTGGGTCTTGACGACCTGGCGATCTTCACGGGAGGCCGCGACGACGTTCCGGATCTGCTCGCGGCGCTCGATCTGCTGGTCCTGTGCAGCGACGACGAGGGACTTCCGAACGTGATCCTGGAGGCGATGGCGGCGCGCAAACCGGTGGTCGCGACGGACGTCGGAGCGTGCCGCGAGCTGGTCGCCGAAGGGGTCACGGGACATCTCGTCGCGCGGCGGGACTCCGAGGCCCTCGCCGCGGCCATCCTCCGGGTGCTGCTCCTCCCCGACCGGGGCCGGGCGATCGGAGAGGCGGGGCACCGCCGGGCCGTCGGGGAGTTCGGAGTCGACGCGATGGCCGCGAAGTTCCGCGATCTGTTCCAGGAGGTCCACGCCCAGGCCGCCCGGCGATCGCCAGGCTGAAGGCGACGGCGGCGCGGCCCCGGCGGCCTTGACCTGCTCGTGCGCTCCCCCTAGACTTCTTCGGTCCGCCCAGGGAGACCTCCGTGAAAGTCGTCCGAATCCACGAGCACGGCGGCCCCGACCGCCTTCTCTTCGAGGAAGCGCCTTCTCCAGCGCCCGGTCCCGGTGAGGTGCGGGTCCGCCTTCGGGCCGCCTCGCTCAACCACCTCGATTTGTGGGTGAGGCGCGGGATTCCCGGGGTGCGTTATCCGCTTCCCCTGATTCCCGGCTGCGACGGGGCGGGCGTGGTCGCGGAGGCCGGCGCCGGCGTGAGCCGATTCTCGGCGGGGGATCGCGTGGCCCTGGCCCCCGGAGTCTCCTGCGGAGTCTGCGAGGCCTGCCTGGCGGGCCGCGACAATCTCTGCCGGGAATACGGCATCCTCGGCGAGCACCGCGACGGGACGTTCGCGGAGGAGATCGCTCTCCCTGCCCGGAACCTGATTCCGCTTCCTGGCAAGATCTCTTTCGAGGAGGCGGCCGCCGTGCCGCTCGTGTTTCTCACCGCCTGGCAGATGGTGGCGGACAAGGCGAAGCTCCTTCCGGGCGAGACGGCGGTGGTCCTGGGCGCCGGCAGCGGCGTCGGCTCGGCGGCCATCCAGATCGCGCGACTGCACGGAGCGCGGGTCATCGCGGTCTCGCAAAGCACCGCCAAGCTCGCCCGCGCCAAAGAGTTGGGAGCCGACGAGGGGATCGATCTGTCGAAATCCGCTCTGCGCGACGAAGTTCGCCGTCTCACCGATCGCCGCGGGGCGGACGTGGTGCTCGAGCACGTCGGCCGGGCCACCTGGGACCAGAGCGTGGCGAGCCTGGCATGGGGAGGGCGGCTGGTGACCTGCGGCGCCACGACCGGGGCGGACGTGGCGCTCAACCTCCGGCAGATCTTCTTCAAGAACCTCTCCATTCTCGGATCGACCATGGGAAGGCGCGCCAGCCTTTTCGACATCTTCCGTCACCTCGAGGCGGGACGCCTGCGCGCCGTGGTGGACCGCGTGCTGCCGCTCGCCAAGGTCCAGGAGGCGCACCGCCTGCTGGAGGACGGAGCGGTCTTCGGAAAGATCATCCTCACCCCCTAGTGTCGCGTCTCAAAAATCATGTTACATTCGGCCCCCGATCCATCCCGGCTCGCCGCGTTGCGCCTCGCTTGCGTACCGCCTTGGGTACGCGACGCTCTGGCGCGCCTTGCGATCCGGGCGCCTCGGCGACCTCGG
>DASYRE010000010.1 GCA_036004685.1 Candidatus Polarisedimenticolia bacterium
CCGAGGTCGCCGAGGCGCCCGGATCGCAAGGCGCGCCAGAGCGTCGCGTACCCAAGGCGGTACGCAAGCGAGGCGCAACGCGGCGAGCCGGGATGGATCGGGGGCCGAATGTAACATGATTTTTGAGACGCGACACTAGGCGCTCAGCGGTTCCCACACCGCGGCGGCCCCGGCGTTTCCGGGCCCCGGAACGGCGCCATGCTAGAATACGGGCATCGGAAGCGAGGCCCCGCCGATGCTCTTTCGGGATCGTCCGCACCGCAGCGTCCTTCTCATCCCGCTCCTCATTTTTCTGTCCGCGTGCGGTGGCAAGGGGTCGACCCATCATTCCTCCCCGCCGCGCTCCAACGTCGATCTGGCGATCTCAGAGGCCAATTTCACCGTGTCGCCGGCCGCCGCGGACGCCGACGATCCGATCACCATTTCCGGGACGATTCAAAACGTCGGGAGCGAGACGGCCAACGAAATGCTCGGCGATTCGTTCCGGATCCGCTTCAACCTGTCCACCGACGGCACCTGGGAGCTGAACGAGGTCGGCTTTCTCGAGCAGATCATCACCGCTCCCATCCCGCCCGGAGGGAGCCTCGATTTCACCTACACCGGTCCCTACGGAGGCGGCGAGACTCTGAATCGCTTCAGCGATTTCTGCAACTCCACGAACCCCGACTGCCCGCAGCCTCAGTTCGGAGTCATCGGGGCGAAGGTCGACGGAGCGGAGGAGATCAACGAGGTCGAGGAAGGGAACAACTTCGCGTTCAAGCCGATCCAGGTGGTGGGGACGGTGGTGGCGGCGACCTTCCGGGGGTGCGACTTCGGGCTGCCCGGGGACTACGGGGCGGCTCCCGGATGCGACCTGTCGATTACGGATGGCCTCACGACCTACACCCAGCATCAACCCTGTGTGAACTGCGGTGATGCGACCCAAATCGTCTTTCCGAACGAGATCCGCCGCGAGATCGTGGTCAGCGTGACCATCCGGGATTGCAGCCTGCCGCTGCAATGTGGAGGTAGCTGGGAGATCATCGCCGCCACGTCGAAGCCCGGTCTGCCGGTGAGCACGAAGAATGCGCTGGTCTCCGCCGGGGCGCCCTCCGGAGGAGATGGGGCCACCGTAGCGCACATCGAGATTCGTGATCCTAATTATTGATTGAGAGTCTTGCTTTCAGCGGGTTTTCGCGGCCGCCGGCGCGCCCCGCGGCTTGGTCGCGGAGCTCTTTCCTGAGGTCCTGCCCGAACCGGCCGGGGAGGACTCGCTGCGATCGCGCGGAGCGCGGAGAGTTTCCTTCACGACCTCGCCGACCTCCTTGACGAAGACGAAGCGCATCGCCTTGCGCGCCTCCTCGGGAATGTCGACCAGGTCCTTCTCGTTGCGGGCGGGGAGGACGACGGTGTGGATCCCGGCGCGCCGGGCGGCGAGCACCTTCTCCTTGACGCCGCCCACCGCCAGCACCTTCCCCCGCAGCGTAATCTCCCCCGTCATCGCCACGTCGTGGCGGGTAGGGCGCTCGGAAAGCAGCGAGGCGATGGCGATGGCCATCGTCACGCCGGCCGACGGGCCGTCCTTGGGGATGGCTCCGGCGGGGACGTGCACGTGGATATCGGTCTTCTCGAAGGCCGTCTCGGCGATTCCCAGCGAGGCGGCGTGCGATCGGACGAACGAAAGGGCCGCCTGGGCCGATTCCTTCATCACCTCTCCCAGCTGTCCCGTGAGGTTGAAGCTGCCTCGCCCCTTCATCCGAGTGGCTTCGATGAAAAGGATGTCGCCGCCGCCCGCGGTCCAGGCCAGGCCGGTGGCGATCCCCACCTCGTCGTCGCGCTCCGCCACTTCCGGCACGTACGGCGCGGGGCCCAGGTAGGTCTGCAGGTCCGACGGAGTGATCTTCTTCAGCGCCGGCTCCTTCAGGGCGACCGACTTTGCCACCTTCCGGCAGATCTGCCCGAGAAGCTGCTCGAGCCTCCGGAGGCCGGCTTCCGAGGTGTGGCCCCGGATGATCTCCACGATCGATCGCCGATCGAATGACAGCTGCTCCGGCTTGAGGCCGTGGGCATCCAGCTGCCTCGGAATGAGGTACTGGCGGGCGATCGCGACTTTTTCCTCCTCGATGTATCCGGTAAGGTGCAGAATCTCCATCCGGTCGCGCAGCGGATCCGGGATCGTGTCGAGGCGGTTCGCGGTGGTCACGAACATCACACGGGAGAGATCGAAGGGAATGTCCAGGTAGAGGTCCAGGAAGCCCTGGTTCTGCTCGGGATCCAGGACCTCGAGCAAGGCGGAGGCCGGATCCCCGCGGAAATCCGAGCCAATCTTGTCGATCTCGTCGATCATCATCAGGGGATTCGCCGTCCCGGCGCGCCGGAGGCTCTGGATGATCTTCCCCGGAAGCGCTCCCACGTAGGTCCGGCGATGACCGCGGATCTCCGCCTCGTCCCTCATCCCGCCGACCGACATCCGGATGAACTTCCGGCCCAGCGCCTCGGCGATCGATTTGCCGAGCGAGGTCTTTCCCGTGCCGGGCGGGCCGTAGAAGCAGAGAATCGGGCCCTTCATGTCGGCCTTGAGCTTCCGGACCGCCAGGTATTCCAGGATCCGGTCCTTGATCTTCGCCAGCCCGTAATGATCCCGCTCGAGGACTCTCTCGGCGGCGGCGATGTCGAGGTTGTCCACCGTGGTGACGCTCCACGGAAGCTCCAAAAGCCAGTCGACGTAAGTCTTGACCACGCTGTACTCGGCCGAGGCGGACGAGATCATCGCCAGCCGATCCATCTCGCGGACGGCCTCCTTGACCACGGCCTCGGGATAATTCCCTTCCGCGAGCTTCTTGCGGAGATCGGCGACGATGGTTTCCGCTTCGTTCCCCTCGCCGAGCTCTTTCTTGATCATCTTGAGCTGCTCGCGCAGGTAGTATTCGCGCTGGGCCTTGGTGATCTCCTCCTGCGTCGCCTCCTGGATCTCCTGGCCGACCTTGATCTGCTCCAGCGACTTCTTCAGGAGCCGGATGGCAACCTGGAGCCGCTGCAGGGGAGGGATGGTCATCAGGATTTCCTTCTTCTCCTCCAGCTTGAAGCTCAGATGGTTGGCGATCTGATCCGCCAGGTTCCCGGGACCGGTGAGGTTGTTCCGGATCAAGTGGAGGATCTCCTCGGAGAGGCGGCTGTCCTGCCGGACCAGCGTCTCCAGGAGGTGGATGGCGTTGCCCATCAGGACGTTCGCCTCCATCGACTCCACGGCGGACTCTTCCAGCACCTCGACGCGGGCCCTCAGGTAAGGGTCGGTCCGGACGTAATCGCGGACGCGGAAGCGCGCCAGGCCCAGCAGGATGATCTGGATGGTGTTTCGCGAGACGTTGATGCGCGTGACGAGACGGGCGGCGACGCCGACTGGGGTCAGGTCCTCGACGGGGGGGAACTCCAGGCCGCTGCCTCGCTGGATGACCAGCCCGACGATCCCTTCCGGGGGCAGCTCGCGCACCAGCTGGAGATTCCTCTTGCGGACCACCTGGAGGTTGACGACGATGTTGGGGAAGACGATGGTCGAGACGAGGGGGATGACCGGCAGCTCGTCCGGAATCTCGAGCTCCTGAATCACCTCTTCTCTTTCCAGCGTTCTGGGCACCTCAGTCTCCCGGCGCATCGTCCAGCTCCCGCCGATCCGCCATGCCGAAGCGGACGCGGCCGCGCGTGCGCCCCGCATCTACCTCAATATAGGTTCCGAAGCTCCCGGGCGCCCGTCGCACCCCTCGAAGAGGGCATAGCCGAGCGTCCGGTAAAGGAGCTTCGCGGCGAGGAAATCGGACGCCGGCTGGCCCAGGATCGGCGCCAGCTCGACGATGTCGAAACCGAGGACCTTGCGGCGCCGCGACAAGGAGCGCAGGAACGCCAGGGTCGTGTACCAGTCCGCCCCCCCCGGCTCGGGAGTTCCGGTTCCGGGAACGAGCGCCGGGTCGAAGAAGTCGACGTCGATCGTCACGTAAACCTCCTCCCCGGCCGCCGCCAGCGCCTCGTCGAACCATTCCGGTCCGGCGGCGACGCGCCGGCCCGAGATCATGGGCGACGGGCTCTTGGAGAGCCAATCGGCCTCCTCGCGGGAGAGGCTACGGATCCCAATCGCCAGGGCCGGACAGAGCTCGCGCACCCGGCGCATCACGCAGGCGTGGTTGTGACGGGATCCCTCGTAAGTCTCGCGCAGATCGCCGTGGGCGTCGAGCTGGACCACCGTCATGCGCGGGTGCCGGCGGTGGTAAGCCGCGATCGCGCCGAAGGAGATCGAGTGCTCCCCGCCGACGGTGACGACCAGCTTTCCGGCGTCGAGATACCGGCCGGCAGCCTGCTCGACGAGGCGCACCATCTCCTCCGGCGGCGTCTCGTTGCCGCACACGGCGGGGGCGGTATGAATCCCCTCCGTGAAGGTGTCGGTCCCCAGCTCTTCGTCGTAGAGCTCAAGGTTGCAGGAGGCGGCGATCAACGCGGCGGGGCCACGCGCCGCTCCTTTTCCGTAGGTGGCGGTGCGATCGTAGGGAACGGGCAGGACGACGGCCTTCGCCCGGTCGAGATCGGAATGGGGAGGGCCGATGCCGCCGAAATGGTCCGGATGGAGGTTCATCGACGCGCTCTTCCTGTCGACGGGTGCGCCGGGGGGAGAGTACGGCGGGGAACTCCGGATTCTCAGGGGATCAAGACCGCGGCGGAAACCACCGTGGTCCAGAGTCCCTTCTTGTCTCCCACGGCGGTTTGGGTGACGTTGATGGTCTTGTAGAACTCGCTGCTGATCTTCCAGAGCTCCTTCCGCTCGTCGTAGGATTTGTCGGGATCGAACTCGATGCCCAGGATCGTGGCGAGCATCTGCGCCGCGAGATCCTCCGCGTACTCGCCCGCCTTGTCCTCGGTCTCGCCGTAGGAGTGATGCTCCGACAGGTAGCCGTGCCGGTCCGGCTTGCTGGGAATGGCGATGCCGGTGGACGCTGCGATGAGGCGGTGCGGTTCGTTCGTCGAGTTCTCCGACAGGACGCAGAACACCACCTCTCCGGCCCGCAGGTACTTCAATCCCTCTTTCTTGGGAATGATCTTGCACCCGGGCGGGAAGATGCTCGACACGCGGACGATGTTGAAGTGGGCGATCCCGGCGTCCCGCAGCGCCAGCTCGAAGCTGGTCAGCTTCTCCTTCGAGCGGCCGACCCCTTTGGTGAGGAACATCTTCTTGGAGACGAACATCGTCGGACTCTCTCCCCGTGGCCGTCGCCGCGCGGGACGGCGACTCTCGCCCGCCGGGAACGCGCTTCAATGGACCGTGATGCGTGCCTGGATCTGGGGTCGGCTCAAAAAACCGGGGAATTTATACTGAAAAGGTTGCGCGATGTCAACGCAAGATTTTGGCTTTGATGGGGTTGTCCGCCGCGCCCGGCCGGACCCGGCGGCAAAAATGCCTTAAAATAATGTAGGCCGCGTCACCGTTCCGGAGGTCCCGCATGGCTCAGGCCGTCGCGCTCGCCGAGGTGCTCCATCGTCTCACCCGCGAGGGGGAGCTCTACGAGAAGCACCCCGACGGCTCGCTCACCTGCTTCGCTTGCGGGCATCGCTGTCTGATTCGCCCCGGGCGGGAAGGAATCTGCAAAGTACGCTTCAATCGTGCCGGAATCCTCAGGGTTCCCCACGGTTACGTAGGAGCCCTCAACGTCGATCCGATCGAAAAGAAGCCTTTCTTCCACGTCCTCCCGGGAAGCCCGGCGCTCTCCTTCGGCATGCTGGGATGCGACTACCATTGCGGCTACTGCCAGAACTGGTTCACCTCGCAGGCGATTCGCGACCCGAAGGCGACGGCGCGTCCCGAAGCGGTCACCGCCGCGGATCTCGTGGCTCTGGCACTGCGAGCCAGCGCTCCCGTCCTCGCCTCGACCTACAACGAGCCGCTGATCACGAGCGAGTGGGCCGTGGAAGTCTTCCGCGAAGGACGGACGCGAGGGCTTCTCGGAGCGTTCATCTCGAACGGCAACGGTACGGAGGAGGCGCTCGGCTATCTCCGCCCTTGGCTGGATCTCTACAAGGTCGATCTCAAGTCGATGCGGGAATCGAATTACCGCGCCCTCGGAGGGCAGCTGCGGATCGTCCTCGACACGATCCGCCGGCTGAAAGCGATGGATTTCTGGCTGGAGGTCGTGACGCTGGTGATTCCCGGCTTCAACGACTCTGACGAGGAGCTGCGTGACGCCGCCGCCTTCCTGGTCTCCGTCTCCCCGGAGATCCCCTGGCACGTCACCGCCTTCCACAAGGACTACAGAATGACCGACCCGGCCGATACTCCGCCGCAGGCGCTTCTGCGGGCGGCGCGGATCGGCAAAGAGGCGGGTCTGCAGTTCGTCTACGCCGGCAATCTGCCCGGTCACGTCGGAGAGTTCGAGAACACTTGCTGCCCGAGCTGCGGCGCCTGCCTCGTCCGGCGCCGCGGCTACCGGATCCTCGAGAACCGCCTGCGCTCCGGAAGCTGCCCCGATTGCGGGGGTCCCGTCCCGGGGCGATGGACCCTGCCGGCCGCGGCCGGAGCGCCGGAGCAACGATCGGCCGGCTGAAGCGGCAGCGCGCTCGCGCCCACCGCGTGCGGGCTCTCTCCGCCGGCCTCGGCCGCCGAGGCATCCCGGCTCGCCGGTCTCGATGTTGAGGCTATTGGGAGACCCACCCCTGGTCAGCGGTACCGATCCGCGAGGTCGTCCTGCCGGCTTCGAAGCTCGACTTCGCGGCCGCGGATGAAGAGGTGCTTCACGGAGGTGAGCGGCTGGAAGGGATCGCCGGCGGTGACCAGCACGTTGGCCACTTTCCCCCGTTCGAGGCTGCCGAGGCGATCGGCCACGCCGAGGATCTCGGCCGGGGTGAGCGTGACGGCGCGCAAAGCGGCTTCCCAGGGCAAGCCATACGCGACCGCGAGGCCGGCCTCCCAGGGAAGAGTCCGCGCGTCGTTCGTCCGGTCGGTCTGAATGGCAATCCTGACGCCCGCCGCTTCGAGCCGCGCGGCGTTCTCGTAGATCGCGCCGAGCGTCTCGATCCGATCGGGCTGGGTGGTGACCGGGCCGAGGATCACCGGAATCTTCTTCGCGTCCAGGAGATCGGCCACTTTGTACGCTTCGGCCGCGTGGCTCACCACGAGGCGGAGCTTGAACTCCTCGGCGAGGCGCAAGGCGGTGAGGATGTCGTCCATCCTCTGGGCCCGGAAGATGGCCGGGACCTCGCCTTTCAGGACGGGAGACAGCGCGTCCCAGCGGAGATCCCGCGCCGGCGGCTCGGGAGGGCACTTCGCCTCTTTCCTGGCCTTCGAGCGACCCGCCGGCCGCGCCTCGCATTCCAGCGATTGCTCCTTGTAGACGTCCCATTTCGCCAGGTACTCCCGCGCCTGAATGAGCGTCGAGCGGATCAGGGCCGCACTTCCCATGCGAGTGGAGGGGAGCTGGGTCCGCGCGCCGTAGCGGGTCTTGGGGGGTTCTCCGAGGCTGAAATGCATCGCCACAGGAAACTTGATCAAGACTTGATCGAGGTCCTCCCCGCTGAGATCCACCAGGGCGCTCTGGCCGTTGATCAGGTTGTCTTCTCCCGGGGTGACCAGGGCGGCGGCGACGCCGGTTTGCCGGGTGACGCGGATGTTTTCGGACTGGTCGTAGAAGGCGTCGATGACGCGCGCCTGGGGAGTGATCGGATCGGTCCTCTCGTCCTCGTCGCGGCTGACGGGATCGAGATCGACTTCCCACACGCCGAGGTGGGTGCGGGAGTCGATGAGTCCCGGGAGTATCCATTGCCCGGCGGCGTCGATTTTCTGCGCGTCGGGCGGCACGGGGATGCCCTGGCCCACGGCTTCAATGCGTCCGTCCCGGATGAGGACGGTCCCTGACTCGATCGGCGCCCCGGAGACGGGAAAGACCTTGCCGCCGATCAGGGCGACGGGCGGCGCCGGCGAAGGGAGGGGACGCTGCGGGACCGCCCCGGCCCCGAGCGCCGCGGCGGCGAGCAGCGCCAGGAAGCCCGCCCTCCGGACCGCTTTGCGGATCACCGTTCGCCGCCCGGATCGGCCGATCGTCCGGCCCGAGCCCGATCGTAGACGACCTTGCCGTCCACCAGCGTCATCTCCACCCGCGTGGTGATATCGAAGGGATCCTTCGAGAAGATGGCGACGTCGCCGTCCTTCCCGACGTCGAGACTCCCGATCCGATCCTCGAGGCCGAGCATCCAGGCGGGGTTCAGGGTGATCGACTTCAGGGCCTCTTCGCGAGGCAGGCCGTAGTGCATCGCGATGGCGGCCTCTTCGTACAGCCGCTGGATCAAGTCGGCGGAGTCGGAGTGGATCGCCACGCGGACCCCGTGGTCGGCGAGAATCGCGGCGTTTTGCGGGATCCCGTCCCAGGCCTCCCATTTGTAGCCCCACCAGTGGGCGAAGGTGGCGACGCCGACCTTGCGACGGGCGATCTCGTCCGCGATCTTGTAGGCTTCCAGCCCGTGCTGCAGCGAGGCGATCTTGAACCCGAACTCGTCGGCGACGCGGAACAGCGCCTCGATCTCGTCCTTGCGATAGCAATGGACGTGGACCCTCACCTTGCCGGCCAGGACGTCGGCGAGGGTCTCGAGCTTCAGGTCCCTCTCCGGAGCCGCGCCGCGATCGGCCGCCGGCTTCTTCTGCCAGGCGTCCCACTTGGCCCGATAGTCCCGGGCTTTCTGGAAGGCGTCACGCATCGTGTAGATGATCCCCATGCGCGTGGACGGCAGCTTGTTGCGAGAGCCGTACACTCGCTTCGGATTCTCCCCGAGAGCCATCTTCAGCCCCCGCGGCGCCCCCGCGAAGACCATCTCCTCCATCGTCGCGCCGGGCCGGAGCTTCACCGTCACCGCCTCGCCGCCGATCACGTTCCCGCTCCCCGGAAGGACCTGGATCGTGGTCACCCCGCCGGCCAGGGCGCGAGCGATGCCGGGGTCCTCCAGGTTGATCGAATCCATGGCGCGCACGCCGGCCTGGACCGGGTCGGTCATCTCGTTGCCGTCGGAGTTCGCGTCGACTTCCGGCCAGGAATAGACGCCGATATGGGAGTGAGTGTCGACGATGCCGGGGAGCACGAACCTCCCCTCGGCCAGGATGACCCGCGCTCCAGGCGGCGCGTCGACCGTCGGACCGATCTCCTTGATCTTGCCGTCCACGATCAGGATGGAGCCTTTGGGGATCTCGCCGTGGGTGACGGTGAGCAGCCTTCCCCCGTAGATGACGACCGGCTCGCTCGGCGCGGATCCCGCCGAACCGGCCGCGAGGAGCGCGAGCGCGACCGCCAAGAACCCTCGTCGCATGAACGACCTCCCGCGTGGCCCCGCTCACTGCGCAGCCTTCGCGGACTCTACCCGGTTTCGTCTTCAGGGCGCAAGGCGGGCCGCGGAGCGCGTGTTATAATTTCGATCTCTTTGAGGAGAGCGCCTCCGCCATGATCGAAAGGGCCGCCTCCGGGCTCCCCTCGGACTTTCGCAGTCGGCTCCTGATCGACCGATACAGCTCGGTCCTTTCGCGGCTGCCGCTGCGGCGGCAGGCGGCGCTCGCCGATCCGCGCTGCCCGGACACCGAAATCTGGAACATCTTCCGCACCCTGGCGCAGGTCGATCCGGCGCTTTGGCTGCCGCGCCTGATGGCGCTCGGCGGCATCCGTCTGCTCCCCGAGGCCGAAGCGCTGTCGGCGGGATTTGCGCTCACGCTCTGGAAGCGGGTGAAGCCTCCTCCCGAGCGGCTCTCCTGGCTGCGGCAGCGCGCCCTGGGCGGCGAGCTCCGCCCCCCGGTGGGGCGCAAGCGCAAAGGGCGCGTCATCCCTCTTTCGGAGCTGCGCGACGAGCTGAAGATCCGGGCCCGACGCCGGCTGCCCCTGGAGGAGCCGGTGGAGCTGGACGTCGTGGTGAAATGTCCGAGCCTTGCCCTGTTCGTGGCGATCCCCCGGACGGCGGATACTCCAGGGGAGCCGGCTGCCTCGGACGAGAAAAGGACCCGGCTCCTGCGCCTGGTCGACGCCGGACTCGCCTACGCCGAGGGCCGGAGCCGGATGCAGCGCCGGCCGGTGAGCTTCTCGCTGCTGGTCCTGGCGCAGAGCCTGGAGGCGCAGGAGTCCTGGAGCCTGGCGCTCCGGCGGCTGCTCTCCTCAAGCTTGCGCCGCCAGCTGCCTCACCGGACCGGGCTGCCCGATCCGGCCTCGCTGAACGGGAGATTCGGCGTCGGCGCCTGGGCCGGAGCGAAGCGCCTCCTGCACGATCTTCGCCCTCATGTCTCCGATCCGTTCGAGGCGACGCTCCTGGATCGCCTCCTCCAGCACGCCCGCCCCTTGGAAGCGCGGCGGATCGGCCAGGGAGCCGCCTCCTGAAGAGACGCCCGATGGACCGGGACGGTCCGCGCGCCGGCCGGAGCTGCGGGAGCCGAGGCGACGGCCGCGCGCGCGACGCGTAGCGGCGCCGGACGCGGGAGATTCGGTGGCGGAGAAGACCCTCATCGCCGGCCGGGCGGGGACGGGGAAGACGACAGCCGTCCTGGCCCGCGTCGCCGGGCTGATCGCGGAACGCCGGGAAGGGGAGTGCCTCCTCCTTCTCCCGACTCAAAGTCAGGTCGATCACCTCAAGGAGATCCTGCTGCGCTCCGGGCGGGGCGGTTTCCAGGACCTCTTCGCGCACACCTTCTTCACTTTCAGCCGGAGCCTGTTCCAGGGTCTTCCCGAGGCGCTCGTCCCGGAGGAGGGCCGGGATTTCCTGATCCGCCTCCTTCTCGAATCGGAGCGCTTCCCGAGCTTCGCAAGCGTCCTGGAGTTCCCGGGTTTCCGGCGGCTCCTCGGGGAGGGCCTTCGCGAGCTGAGGGAGAACCTCGTCTCGCCCGACGACTATGCGCGCCGGATTCTCGCTCCACTCGACGCAGCGGGAAGGGCGTCGCCGCGCCACCGGGAGCTGGAGAGGGCGTATTCCGCCTACGTCCGGCTCCTCCGCGAGAGGCGGAGGGTCGACCCGGAAGGGATGATGCTCGCCGCCGTCGGACGTCTGGAAACGGATGCGACGCTCCTGGCCTCGCGGCGGCTCCTCCTGGTCGACGGCTTCCATGACTTCACTCCGGTCGAGCTCCGCCTGCTGGAGCTGCTTTCCGAGCGGATTCCGGAGTCGATCTTCACGCTGAGCTTCGATCCCGCGAGCCCCGGACACGCAGCCTTCGCCGCGTCGGTCCCCGCCCGCAGGCGCCTGCTGGAGCTCGGATTCAGAGAGATGCCGCGCGCCGCGAATCGGCGCACCCTCGATCCGACGCTGGTCCGGCTGGAGGCCGCCCTCTTCGAGGGGCCGCGGGAGGCGGGGCCGGCCGGGGATTCGCTGCGGATCCTGTGGGCGTCACGGGAAGAGGCGGAAGTGGAGAGCATCGCGCGGGCCATCCTCCGGCTGGTTCGCGAAGAAGGAGTCGCGTGGCGCGAGATTGCCGTCGTCTTCCGTGACTTGCAAGGAGTGGCGGATCGGGCAGAGGGGACTTTCCACCGGCTCGGCATCCCGGTGCGGATTTCCCACCCGAAGCCTCTCGGCGCTCAGCCGGTAGTCCGGTTTCTCCTCGATCTCGGCCGGGTTGTGGGCGGCGTCTGCGATTCCGAAACGATGATCCGCCTCGGGAGATCGACGTATGCGGTCTGGCTGGAGCTCGAAGAGGTGGATCGACTCGACGTGGCCCTGCGCGAGAACGCCCCGCCCTTCGATCCGGAGGGCTGGGCGGCGCTTGCCTTGAAGCTCGACCTGCCTGGGCTCAAGCGATTCCTGAAGGTGGTGTCCCGGGGCCGCGAGCGCCTCGCCGCGCAACGCAGCCTGCCGGGGGTCGCGCGAGTCTGGCGGGAGACCTTTCTGGAAGTCGCCCTGCCGGCGGGGATCGAGACGGCGCGGCTGGGGGAGACGGGCCTTCGCGGTCCGGAAGAGTGCGCCGCGATCGAGGCCTTCTGGAGGATCGTCGAGGAGGCGGCGGAGTGGACCGCGCTCCCGGAAAGAGAGCGATCCGCCGAACCGCGGCGGGCGCCGGGGAACGCCGAGGCCCTGCTGCATCGACTTCTCCGCGGCGTCGGCGAGGAGGTCCGCGAGGCCGGCTTCCGGATTCGTGATCGGCGGCGCGACGCGGTCAACCTCATCGACGCGCGGGAAGCACGGCAATGGGAGGCCTCGACGGTCTTCGTGGGCGGCATCCTGGAGCGCCGGTTTCCCCCGGCTCCCGTCGAGGGGCTGCTCTTCGACGACGAGGACCGCCGCTGCCTGAACGCCTCGGGGCTGAGATTTCGCGATCGATCCTGGAAAGAAGACGAGGAGCGGTTTCTCTTCTACACCGCCGTGAGCCGTGCCCGCGACCGCCTGATCCTCTCCTACCCCGACTCCGACGAGCGCGGCAATCGGGCGCTGCCCTCCTTCTTCCTGCGGGAGGTCGAGCGGATCTTTTCCCCGCAGGGGCTCTCCGGCCGGACGGTGAGACGGCCGGCCTCGGAAGTGCTGCCCTCCCCGGAGACCGCGGCCGACCTGCAGGAAGTGGATCGGATCGCGATGTCGGGACTGGCGGCGCGGCATCCGCGGCCCGAGGAACGCAAGGAAATCCGCCTCGCCGCCGCGCTCTACGGCCTGCGCCGCGAGGCTCCCTCGTTCCGCGAGCGCTTCGCCGGCCTGCTGTCCCGGACGCCGCCGCGGCTCCGGGATCCCGCCATCCTGGCCGAGCTCGCCGCCGCGGACGCCGCGCTGAGCGACAGCGCCCTGCGTTCCTTCCTCCAATGCCCTTATCTTCATTTCGTGAAGAAACAGCTGCGCGTCGAGGCGCTGCCCGGCCGGGAAATGGAACCCCTCGACCTGGGGACCCTGATTCACGACGTGCTCAAGGAGCATTTCGAGTCGGGCGGCGAGAGCGACTTCCTGGAATGCCTCGAGCGCCACTTCCGGGCGGCGGCGGCCGCGAAACGCGTTTCCTTCCGCCGCCGTGCCGAGCGGTGGCAGCTGCGCCGCGCGCTGGCGGCCTTCCTGCCGAAGGAAGCGGAACGCCTTCGCCGCCTCGGTCTTTCCCCCGGGCGCTTCGAACACGACTTCGGCACTTCGAAGTCGGCGTCCCCCGCGGTCATGCTGGACGGGGAGGGGCGCGGCGAGCGCCTGTCGGGGAAGATCGACCGGATCGACCTCCTGCCGGGAGGGCGGGCGGGCGTGATCGTCGACTACAAGTACAGCTCCGCCGCCGGCGTCCGGAAGCAGCGCGATGAAAGCCTCGGGAAAAAGGGGGAGATCAAAGCCTTCCAGGTCGCCATCTATCTGCTCGCGCTCGAAGAGGCGCTCGGGCTTCTTCCGGCGGGCGCGGAGCTCGTGTCGCTGAAGAAAAGGGTCGAGCGGTTCGGAATCGGGCGCCGCGATCTCCTCCGCGACGCGGGTCTCGAGCGGGACCTCGAAGAGGACTGGGAGCTTCTCGAGGAAAGCGAGTTCCGCGCTTTCCTGGACCGGGCGCGCGTGGCGATGAGCCGTCTGGCGCGGCGAATCCGGGCAGGCGAGATCGACACGCATCCGGCCGACCCGGAGGCGTGCGGGCCCGGGGAGTGCGACGCCGCCGACATCTGTCGCTTCGACCGGTGGGTGGGCCGGACGGACGCGGAGGAGTGATGGCGGGGACGCCGACGCGGGCCCAGAAGGACGCCGTCGAGCGCGACGCGCCGGATCTGTGCGTCACGGCGGGCGCCGGCTCCGGAAAGACCCGGGTCCTGGTCGATCGCTTCGTCCGCCTGGTCCTCGACGCCGGCGTGCCGCCCGATCGAATCCTCGCGATCACCTTCACCGAGAAAGCCGCCGCGGAAATGAAGGAGCGCATCGCCCAGGCGCTCGAAGCGCGCGGCGGGGAGGAGTGGCGAAGAGCGGCGGAATTCGCCGCCGTCTCGACGATCGACTCCTTCTGCGCCCGGATCCTCCGCGAGAACGCCCTGGACGCGTCGGTGGATCCCCGCTTCACGGTCCTCGAGGAGCTCGACGCCGACCGTCTCCTGGAGGAGGCCGTCGACGCCGTCCTGCTCGCCAGGCCGGAAGTGGAGCTGGCGGACCTCCTGAGCCGGACGGGGATTCCGGCTCTTCCCGCGCGCCGCGGGATCCCGGACCTGCCGAAGACGCTCTGCGAGCTTTACAAGAAGGTGCGAGCCACCGGGAAGGCCGTCGACCTGGCGACGCTTTCCCCGCCGGCGTTGCCGGAGCCGGCCTCCGCGAATCTCCGGAGCGCCCTCGCCGAGGTTCGCCGGCTGCTCGAGGCCGGGACGCCGACGCCGCTTCAGTTCGAGAAGGGGAGAGCGCTGCTCCCGCTGGTCGAGGAGGTCGAGGGGGTCCGCGGCTCGGCGGCCGAGATGGCCGCGGAATTCGCGCGTCTCGCCGCCCGCGTCCGGCTGCCGGCAAGCCAGAACGAGCCGCTCAAGGTGGCGCTCCAGGGCGTCCAGAACGCCCTGTCGGAACGCCTGTCGGAGCGGCTGGAAGAAGAGGCGCGGCCGTTGCGGGCGCTCTTCGGAGAGCTCCTGGGCGAGCTGGATGGCGTGTACGAGGCGAGAAAGCGCGCGGCCGCGTCGCTCGATTTCGCCGATCTGGGATGGAAAGCGCGCGCCCTGCTCGCCGGATCTCCCGCGGTGCGCCGACGGCTGGCCCGCACGTTCCGGCACATCTTCGTCGACGAGTTCCAGGACACGAATCCGCTCCAAAAAGAGATCCTCGACCTGCTGCGCGCGGGGAATTGTCTCTTTGCGACGGGCGACCCGAAACAGTCGATCTACGGCTTCCGGGACGCCGACGTCGGGATCCTCGCCCGGTTCCGGAGGGAGGTCGAGCCGGCGCGGGGGCACGTCGCGCTGGCCGACAACTTTCGCAGCCGGCCGGAAATCGTCAGCTTCGCCAACCGCCTCTTCGCATCGGGCCTCTGGAGGCCGGGAGAGATCGCCTTCGAAGCGATGGCCCCCGCGGGCGATTTCTCCGGCAAATCGATTCCTTCGGTGGAGCTCCTGGTGGCGGAGGGGACGAGCGCGGCGGAAGGCAGGCGATCCGAGGCGGAAGCGCTAGCAGCGCGCCTCGAGGAGCTGGTGGAGGAACGGGCCGTAGTCGCCACCCGGACGGATGCGGAAAAGGCGGGAGCGCCCCTGTCGTACGGCGACGTCGCGATCCTGTTCCGCAGCACGGCGGGGATGCGGTTTTACGAGCGGGCCCTGGCGGACCGACAGATTCCCTACTTCGTCCAGAAGGGAAGGGGATATTTTCAGACCCAGGAGGTGCGTGATCTGGTGAATCTCGTCCGCGTTCTCGACAACCCGAGGGACGACGCTCACCTCGCCGCGGTGCTGCGCTCGCCCCTGTGCGGACTCGACGAGGACGATCTCTACCTCCTGTGCCGGCGGGCCCCGGGCCCGCCGCCGAAAAAGCTCGTCGAGAATCTCGCCGCGCGCGCCGACCAGCTCCCGAAGAGGAGCCGCGGCCGGCTCCAGGCTTTCGCCGATCTGCTGGACCGGCTCCGGATGCGGAAAGGACAGGGCCCGCTCTGGATGGCCCTCGACGAGGTGGTTTCTGCCACGCGGCTGACCGAGGCGGCGCTCCTGCATTTCGACGGGAAGCGTCGTCTCGCCAACCTCAGGAAAGTGGTCGAGCTGGTGCGACACTGGGAGGCGCGGGGGAGCGCCTCTCTTCCCGAGCTCGTCGAGATCCTCGAAGCCGCCGCGGCTCCGGAAGTCCGCGAATCGGAAGCCACGATCGAAGCGTCCGGGGACGACGTCGTGCAGCTGATGACGGTGCACGCCGCCAAGGGGCTCGAGTTTCCGGCGGTGGTCCTGGCCGATCTCGGCCGCGAGGAGAGGGCCGCAAGCCACCGCGAGATTTTCCGGCGCGACCTGGGCCTGGGAATCCCGCTCCAGGATCCGGAAACCGGCCTCCGCGGCCTCCATCCTGCGAGCTACGCCGCCGCGCGGCGGGCGCTCGAGGAATCGGCGGCCCAGGAGGAAAACCGTCTCCTCTATGTCGCCGTGACCCGCGCCCAGGAGCATTTGATTCTCAGCGGGTGGCGGAAGAAGGGGAGAGCGGCGAGCCGCTCCTGGCTGAAGGCGATCCTCGAAGCCCTGGGCGGCGAGGACGCGCTGCGCGCCGATCCCGCCCTGCGCTGGGAGCCGGCGTCGCGCCAGCCCTCGCCGCGCGCCCGGCGGACTTCGTTGCTGGAGCGGCACGGCGAGGCGGTGGCCGCGGGCGCTCCGCTGCCGGAATTTCCGGAGAGCGCCGCGGCGAGGGACGAGGCGGAGCGGCTCCTCCGGCGGATCGCGCTTCCCCTTCCGCCGGCCGCGGAGACGCCCTTCCTGACGACGACGACCGAAATCGTTCAGCATCGGATCTGCCCGCGCCGCTACCACCTTCGCTATCTGCTGGCGGCGCCCGCCCGGGAGCCTTGGTCGCGCGCCGACGGGGGCGAGCGGCCCGGCGCGGAGAACCAGGACGACGAGATCCCCGCGGACCTTCTGGGAGACCGGGTCCACCGGATTCTCGCCGAGGCGCCCGACTCTCCGAGGGTGAAGGAAATCCTGGCGACGCTCTCGGCGGGCGATCGGATCGTGGCGCTGCGCCAGGTGGAGACTTTCCGCGGCAGTCGCCTGGGGCGGGAGGCCGCCGCCGGAGCGGCGATGAAGGAGGTGCCTTTCGCGATCCGCCGGAACGAGGCGACGATCCGGGGCCAGATCGACCTGATCCTGGCGAGCCCGGACGGAGGGCTGCAGCTGGTCGATTACAAGACGAGCCGGATCGCCGCCGCCGAGGTGAAGGAGAAAGCGCTCGACTACGAGCTGCAGCTCCGGATCTACGCGCTGGCGGCCCGCGAGATCCTGGGACGGCGGGTCGCCTCCGCCTGTCTGTATTTCCTCGAGCCGGACGTGGTCCATCCGGTGGAAGTGACGCCGGCCGCCTTGGAGGAGGCGGAGGCCTCGATCGCCTCCTTCTTCGAAGCGCACCGCGGGCGCGCTTTCCCGCAGAATCCCGCGCGGCACTGCTTCTCGTGCGGCTATCTGGAAGCCTATTGCCCGGATCTTCGGGGCGCTCTTTCGGGGGAAAGATCGGGCCCGGGAAGAAGGTGAGGATTCAGGCGAGGATGGCGGCGCGGCGGGCTCAAGCGCTCCGCGGCGCCAGGGCCGCCGGCTCCACGTTGCCGCCGCTGATCACCGCGACGACCCGGCGCCCCCGGAACTTCTCTCCGTGGAACAAGGCACCAGCCGTCGCGACCGCCCCCGACGGCTCGGCCACGATCTTGGCCCGCGTGAGCAGGAGTATCATCGCCTCGCGAATCTCCTCCTCCTTGACGCGGAGGATGCCGCGGACTACTTCCTGGACCACCGGAAAAGGGACCTGTCCCGGCTCGAGGCTCCGGAGGCCGTCCGCGATCGTCGGACAAGATGCGATGCGCACGATTCTGCCGGCCTCGATCGACCGCGCCCAGTCGTCCGCCACCTCCGGCTCGACGCCGTAGACTTCTATCTCGGGCCGGAAGGCGCGGGCCGCCGCGCAGACGCCGCCCAGCAGTCCGCCTCCGCCCACCGGCACCAGCACCACTTCCACGCCGGGCTCCTGCTGGAGGATCTCCAGCAGCACGGTCCCCTGGCCGAGGAGGATGCGTGGATCCTCGTAGGGCGGCACCATCGTCAGTCCGCGCTCGCGCGCCACCCCTTCGGCGAAGGCCTTTCGCTCCTGAGGGGTGAGGCCGTGCTGCAGGACCTCCGCTCCGTAGTCCCGCGTCGCCGCGAGCTTGAGGCCGGTGGCGTCGGTCGGCATGACGATCACCGACCGGACGGACAACCGCCGGGCGGAAAGAGCGACTGCCTGGGCGTGGTTTCCCGAGGAATAGGTGATGACCCCGCGCGTCCGATCCGGCTCCGCCAGCGTGGAAATCATGTAATGCGCGCCGCGAAACTTGAAGGCCCCGACTTTCTGGAAGTTCTCGCACTTGAACGCCAAGTCGAAGCCGGCGCGCCGCGACAGCGTCGCGCACCGCAGGATCGGCGTGCGGTGCGCCGCGCCCGAAAGGCTCCGGCTGGCGGCCTCGAACGCCTCGCGGCGGTAGTCGTTCCAGTCGTGCATCGAGATTCTCCGCGGCGGGAGGCGCGCACCGGTGGCCGGTGGGAACGCCGCCGGCGCGACCACCGATTCTAACCCACGCGGGCCGGTTCCCGCGCGGCTGGACACTGCTGGCGCGGCCGCGTTACGATTCCCCATGCTCCGCGCCCCTGAGGAGGCTGGCCGAAGCTCCCCGCCGAGCGGGCGCCGTCTCGCCCGTCCTCTCTTCCTGACGCTGACCGCGTTCTACCTGCTCGGCTCGAGCGGCAGAATCGACACGCCGGACGGGGTCCTGATGTTCCGCGTCACCCAGAGCCTGGTGGAGCGGCGCGCCGCGGCCGTGGAGCCTTTGGCCGGCGCCGGAACCTGGGGAGGGCTTGTAGTTCCCGACCGGCGCGGCGGCGCCGCGCGCTTCTATCCCAAATACGGCTTGGGCCTTCCGCTGGCGGCGATCCCCTGCTACGCGGCGGGGCGCTGGCTCGCCCCCCTCGCCCGCCGGGGCGAAGCCGATCTTTTCGACGCCGAACGTGGAAGACGGCGACTCTGGTACGACGTGGGTCCGGACAACTTCCGGGAAGCCTTCGGCGCGTTCGCGGCCTCCTGGACGAACGCCGCGGTCGTGGCGGCGACGCTCGCCGTCGTTTTCCTGATTGGGCTCGAGCTGGGATTCGGATCAGGCGGCTCGCTCGCCGCGGCCCTGGCGGGCGCCTTCGCGACGCCTCTGTGGGCCTACTCCCGGACGTTCTTCGCCGAGCCGCTCGGAGGCCTCGGCCTGGCGGCGTTCTTCTACTTCGCGCTGCGCGGCCGGCGGGAGGATCGCCATGCGAGCTTCCTCGCCGCCGGCGCTTCCCTGGGCGTCGCGATCCTCGCCAAGCCGGCGCATCTGGTGCTTCTCCTGCCGGCCGCCATCCTCCTGGGAGGGGGCGCGCGCGGCCTGGAGTGGCGGCGGGCGGCCGGCCGGGCAGGAGCCTGCCTCGCGGGGCTGAGCCTCGCCCTGGCGGCGATGCTGATTTACAACCAGGCCCGGTTCGGAAGCTTCCTCGAGACGGGATATGGCGCGGAGGCGAGGCAGTGGACGACTCCATTCTGGAGCGGCACGGCGGGCCTGCTGCTCAGCCCGGGACGGGGGATGCTCTTCTACTTTCCCCTCGCCCTGCTCGTCGCCTTGGCCTTCCGGCGCTTCGCCGCCGCGTTTCCGCTGGAAGCGGCATTCATCGCGGCCTGCCCTCTCGCCCTTCTGGTGACCTACGCCCGATGGTCCCGTTGGGAAGGAGGATGGTGCTGGGGGCCGCGGTTTCTCCTTCCTGCCATTCCCGTCCTGCTCCCGCCGCTGGCCGGACTCTTCGAGTCGTTTCCCGGCTCGCGCGCCGGGCGCGCCGGCGTCCTCGCCGTCCTGGCCCTGGCCATGCTGGTGTCGATCGCCGGCGTTCTCATCGACGTCAACGCGTTCCACGGGTGGCTGCATGAAACGTACGAGAGCCGCCGGACGGCCTTCGAAGCGGCCGGATTCGGGACGTCCACGGAGCTCTATCGCTGGAGCTGGGCCTATTCCCCGCTGCGGCGCGGCTGGCGCTTCGCCTCGCCGGAGAACTTCCTCCTGACGCAGTCCCTGAGAAAGCCCGGCATCGTGACGGCATGGTTCGGGATCTGGGCGGCGGTCTTCGTCGGGCAGGGGCGCCGGCTGCTGCGCCCAGGCGGGAGTCGCAGGGGGTCTTGAACCCGTGCGGCCTATTTTTCCTCGGGAATGTCGGAAGGATCGAAACCGCCGAGGAACTCCGACAACTCCTCAGGTCGGCTTCCCGGGGGGCGATCCCGGTTGATGAACTCCTGAATCTCCTCTTCGAGCTTCTTGGGGGCCTCCGGAGGGGATTCGGGGGCGGCCGCTTTGCGGATGCGGCGCTGGCGGCGTCGCTGCCGCCGCTCCTCCTCGGCATCGGCCACCGTCCCGAGCTCACGGACTTGAGAAGGGAGCGCCGAGGGAGGGGGATCGGGGAACTCGGTGGGCAGGGTCTCCGCGGGCGGCAGGAAGGCGTCGATGGGAAGCCGTTCGCGATGCGTCCGCAGCTCCCGCTCCAGTCTCCGGAAGAGATCGAGCGGCCCCTTCATGAGCCCTCCTGCTGGTACAGCCTCAGGCAGCGCCGCGCGTTCTCATTGAGGGGATCGAGCTCCAGCGCCCGCTTCCAGGCCTGGACCGCCTGCTCGTGCCGGGACATCTTGTAGAAGGTGTTGCCCAGGTTCGTGTAGGCGATCGCCGAATCGGAGCCGGTCTGGAGCGCCTGGTTGAACATCTCGAGCGCCCGGTCGTACTGCAGCGTCGTGTGGTAGAGGAAGCCGAGGTTGTTGTAGACCTCCCCCATCTTGGGATCGATCTCGATCGCTTTCTGGAAGGCGGCGGCCGCCTCCGCCTCCTTGCTCTGGCGGCTCAGCGTCAGCCCGAGGTTGTTCCATGCCTCGGCGTACCCCGGCTCGGCCTCCAGCGCTTTGCGAAACGCGTCCTCCGCCGCCTCGGGGGCGCCGCGATAATAGAGCAGGACGCCGCGATTGTTGTGCTCCTGCGCCGTGCGGTGCCGGACTCTCTCCGTTTCTTCCCGCGCCGTGGCGTGATAGGTCTCGAACGACTTCACCACGTGGTCGTTGGATTCGGCCAGCGCCTGAAGGGCCGACCCGCTCTGCTGGACGATCTGAGAAATCCGCTCGAGGGCGGCGCGGGCGCCTTCCATCTGCTGCTGGATCTCCTGCACGGCCGAAAGGGTGAGCTCGGCGGAGGCGTTCTGCTCGAGGATTTCGCGGATGCGCGCCATCGTGCCGCCGGTCTCCCGCTGCGCCGCCGCGATCGTCTCGAGGAGCGCCGCGGTCTTGGCCGCCGTGTCGGGCGCCGCCGCGCTGCTGCGCCGCTGCTCCGCCGCCATCAGCGACAGCTCCTCCAGGACGCGGCCGCCGATCTCCCGGAGCAACGATGAGTGCTCCTCGCCGATCTTGCGGACCGGCGCCTCTACTTCCTCCCGGACCGAGCGCAGGAGCCCCGGAAGAGAGCCGATCTCCTCCCGGAGGGCCGCGAGGGATTGCGCCACGGCCGCGATCGAGCCGGTCGCGGCGGAAGTCGACTCCCGCACCGGCGACAGGGTTTCCTTCAGACGCGTGACCGCGTCGGAGACGCGCTGCATCTCCTGTCCCAGAGGCGTGATCGCCTCGCGCGTTCCGTCGCGCAGATCGCGCAACGCCTCCCTTAGCGAGTGGATTTCCGGCGCCAGCGCGTCGCCCGCTCCGGGATTCCGGGCCAGGTCCGCCAAGGAAGCCTTCAAGGCCCCAAGATGGTCCACCACCGGCTGGAGGCTCTCCGACCGGAGCTGCTTCTGTCCGAGATGGTCGATCGACTCGCGGAGCCCGCCGAGCTCGTCGAGGAGGGGGCCGATCCCCTCGGGCTTCGGCTGGCTCTGGCGCAGCGCTTCGATCTGCTCGCGCAAGGATCCGATGTCGCCCCGCAGGAGAGCGCCGGCGTCGGCCCGGGCGGCATCCCGCCGCAGCGTCTCCACCAACTCTTTCAGCGAAACGATCTCCCCCGCGAGTGGCTCGAGGCCGCGCGCCTCCGGAGGATTCCGCCGCAGCTCGTCCACGGCCTCCCGCAGGGAGGCGAGCTCGTCGAGCAGGGAGCTGATCCCTTCGGGATTCGGCTGGTTCTTGCGGAGGGTGTCGATCTGCTCCTTCAAGCCCGCCATGTCGCCCCGCAGCGGAGCGAACGCGTCGGCGCGGGCCGCGTCGCCCCGCAGTGTCTCCACCAAGCCTTTCAGCGAGGCGATCTCCCCCGCGAGCGGCTCGAGGCCGCGCCCCTCCGAAGGATTCCGCCGCAGCTCCTCGATCTCCTGGCGCAGGCCGGCGAGCTCCTCGAGGAGGGGGCCGAGGTCCGGGGCGGGCGCGGCCGCTGGCATCAGGGTCGGGAGCGATTCACGCAGCCGCGCCAGATCCGCGCCGAGGGGATGCAGATTGTCCTGCAGCAGGCGCAGCGCCCAGGCGGTGATGGCGGCCGGATCGAACTCGCACTTCCGCGCTGGCTCGGGCCCGGAGGCTTCGGTCCTCGGGGCAGGTGTCTGCAACCCTTCGCTGATCCGCTCGATCCTCCCGAGCAGGTTGTGCTCGAGTCCCTTGATCGACTGATCGACCTCGAGCAGCGAGGTCAGGATGTCCTTGCGGAGATTGTTGTGCATGCGCGTCTCGTCGTCGCCGGCGCTATTCGAGGGGCGGTTCGGACTCTTGGCATCTTCCATCGCCTTCTCCTTGGCTCATTTTCCGAATCGAAGAACCGTCTCTCCCAGGAGCTTCTGCCGCTCCGGCTCGAGGTCGTGAAGCACCAGCCGCCGGTAGGCGCGTTTCAGGGCGGAGCGGATCTCCGGGCTCGGATCCCCCTCGGCGATCCGCTCCAGCGTCCGGCAGGCCAGGACGTAGTCACCGCAGCGCTCGGCGGCGAAGGCCAGGCGGCGGTCGGGCCCGCAGGGCTTGAGAATCTCGGCGGCCCGGAAGTAGTCGGATTCCTGCAGCGCCGCCTCCGAATGGATGCGCAGCAGATCGCTCGCCTCCAGGACCCCGGCCGCCGCGCCGGTGAGATCGAGAGCCTCGCGCGTCTCGCCGAGGGTCAGGAGACCCAGAGCCAGGCGGCGCATCTCGGCTCCCCCCGTCTCGCCTTTACCCAGGCGCTCCCGCAGGGCGCCGACCTCGGTCTGGACGTGGGCCAGCACGGTATCGTGCACGCGGGACAGCAGACGATTGCGATCGGGAGCCAGCGATTCCGCCTCCGCCAGGGCCTGCTTCGCCGCGGCGGTTTCGCCGCGGGCCAGGCAGGCGCGCCAGAGGCGGACGAGCAGGCTGAGCCTCTCGTTAGGCTCCCAGGGGCGCGCAAGCTCCTGCTGCAGCGCCTCGGCCGCTTCCTGGGGCCGCCCGGCGGCCAGCAGGAGATCCGCGACCAAGGCCGCCAGGCGATAGTTGCCGGGGCACCGCGGCTCGAGCCGCCGCGCCTCGTTGAGCGCTTCGGGAGCGAGCGAGGGGACGGAGCGGGCCGCCGTCTCGAGATCCTCCACGGCGGCGTTGAATTCCTGCCGGAGGGCAAGTCCCTGGGCGCGGGCCAGCCTCGCCTCGCCGAGGCGCGGGTCTTTCTCGATCAGCAGAGTGAACCCCTTGAGCACCGAGTCCAGGAGCCCGGGGTCGCGCTCCAGCGCCTTGCGATAGGCGCGCACGGCCGCGGGCAGTCGATCGAAGCGGAACAGGATCTCGGCGGACAGGAAAGCCACCCGGGCTGTCCCGGCGTCTTGGGAGATGATCTCCTCGAGAATCCGCAGGACCTCATCGCGGGGGCCGTCGGTCCGGGAGGCCGCCTGGAAGAGCTTCTCGGCCGCTCCCGCGATCTCGCCGTCCGCCAGATACACTTCCGCCATGGTGAGGTAGGGGAGCGCCGCCTTGGGATCCTCGGAGATCATCTCGGAGCAGTAGCGGATGACCTGCGGAGCCGAGGCCTTGTCGACGCGGTAGGCCCCCCGACAGGCTTCGGCGGCGCGCGCGATGTCTTTCAGCGTCCGCTGGGCGCGGGCCATCGCCAGGTATCCGGAAGACAGCCGGGAGGAGCGCGCCAAAATGGTCTCCAGGCGCGGAATCATCGATCGCGCGCTTTCCGGATGCGACTCCAGGACAGTCGTGATCGCCTCGGTCGTGGCCTTGTCGTTTCCCAGTCCGAAGAGGATCTCGACGCGGGCGACGGCGGCTTCAGGAGAGATGGGATGGGAGGAGCGGATTCGATCCAGCTCGGACAGGACTCCTTCGGAGATGCGCGGATCGCTGCGGAACGCCTCCAGCAGGTGGCCCACTCCCTCCGCCACCCGTCCGATCTCCGGGAGGATCTTCCCGAGCGCCAGCGACCCAAGGGACAGGTTGGGATGGAGATCCAGCACGCGCTCGAGCTTCGCGGCGACTTCGGAGGCGAGGGAGGAGCTCTTTCGGAAGGCGTTGTAATAGCGCTTGACGGCGGCGGTGGCGTCCCCCCGCTCGAGCAAGGCCTCGCCGAGATGGATCTGGATGGGCGCGGTCTGATGGTCGTCCCGGAGCCGCAGCGTCTCGCTGCCGAGCGCCTGAACCTGCTCGAACTGCTTGGAGAGCAACAAGGCGGTCGACAGGCCGATACGGACCTCGAGATCGTCGGGAGAGGTCTTCAGCGCGGCCCGGTAGCGGGCCAGCACGGGGGCCAGCAAGTCGGCGTTCAGCGATTGGATCTTGCGGAGCTCCGCGGTCGCGCCCCGGTAGTCCTTCTGCTGGAGGTGCAGTCCCGCCAGGATGTACCGCACCTCGGTCGTCTCCGGATGGCGGGCCAGCAGGGTCTCGAAGATCTCCTCGATCTCTTCCATCCGCTCCGGGGCCAGGACCGCGACTTCCTGGAAGGCGTTGACCGCTTCGCCGATCTCCCCCGCGATCATGGCCGCTTCCCCCTGGCCGAACCGGGCCGCCGCCGGGAGCGCCCCGCCCGACGCCACGTCGCGGAACACCGGGAGCGCGGCGCGGGCGGCCTCCCGGGAGCACCGCGACGCCTCGGAAAGGAGGTGGAGGACCTCCGCCGCGCGGCCGGGATCGTCGGCCAGGAGCCCTCCAAGGACCGACACGGCCTCCACCGGCTCGCTGGCCGCGACGAACGACTCGGCCAGCGCGATCCGCAACCCGGGGTGCGACGGGTCGGCGAGCAGCGCCTCCTGGACGGCGGCGCGCGCCTCCGTGGCGGCCTTCGGGTCGCGGCGGATCCGGTTGCGCAGCAGGAGCGCGACCCGCCCAAGCTCCTTCTGCTGCAGGAAGATCTTGGCCAGGGCGGCTGAAATCGGGGCGGAGGCAATGTTCTGCTCGAGCATCGCCAGGAGTTTCGGAACGAGAATCGGCCCGTCCTCGGGGGAGAGCGCCAGCACGCGCTCGTAGCGGACCACCCCCTCCTCGGATCGCCCGGCCTTGAAGTCCAGCTCTCCCAGAAGCAGGAAGGTGCGCGCGTGATCCGGGAACGCGGCCGCCACCTTTTCTAACGCGGCGGCGCTCTTGGCGTCGCCGATCTTCTCCGAGGCGAGCAGGATCGCCTCCACGGCGAGGACCGGCTTGCCGGCCCGGACATAAGCGTCGGCCAGCGCCAGGCGCAGTTCCGGATGCTCCTCCATCTTCGGCGTGAGCTCTTCGAGCAGTTGGACGATCGGCGGGCCGTGCGAGGCATGCGCGCCAAGCCGGGAGAGGGCCGCGAGCATCTCCGCGAATTTCCCCTCTTGACACCGGGCGCGGACGAGCAGCCAAAGCAGGCCGGGACTGTCGGGACTCTCCTTCAGGGCCGCGTCCATCCGCGCCGCCGCGAGAGGAGCGGCCCCCGCGGCGTCCGCCTCCATGGCGTGATCGATCTGCGCCAGCGCTTCCTCCGTCTTTCCCGCTTCGAGGAGCAGATCGACGAGGCCGAAACGGAGCGGGAGGTTGTGATAATCGCGGGCCAGGATCGCTTCGAAGCGGGCGCAGATTTTCCCGGTCTCCTCGGGGTTCTTCTCGATCAGGTTCCGGTAGGCCTGGGTCGCCTTCCCGTAATCCCCCGCGCGCTCGAGCGCCAGGGCGACGTAATAGGCGGAGTGGAGGGAGGTCTTGGTCAGCTTCGCCGTCGGGGCGTTCTTCCGGACGGCCTCCCACTTGGCGAGATGCCTCCCGTGATACACGCGCAGCGCCTCGGGACTGATTCGATCCAAGGCATCCAAGGCGCGGGGGTAGTCTTCCTGCCGAATGTAGTGCTCCGCGACGGCATCGTAGAAGGTCCCTACTTCGCGCCCCTTCATCCTCACTTCCTCGATGAACTCCTGGACCGCATCGATGTGCTTCGGACGGAGGCGGAGGACCTTCTTGAGACATTCTCCCGCGTCGGTCTCGCGGCCCGCTGCGAGGAAGCAGCGGGAAAGCTCGAAGAGGAGCGGCTCGCTGTCGGAGTTGCGCGCCAGCCCCGCTTCCAGGGCCTCGATCGCCTTGTCGGCGCGCCCCTCGTTGAGCGAGGTGCGGGCCTTCTCGAGGGCCCGGGCCTCGGGCCCCTGGGTGAGGGTCTTGAGGAGAGAAACGTCAGGAAGCTTCATGGGCCTCGAGGCTCAAGCTGCTCTCCGGCCAGCGCTTAGGCTTGTCCGACGGGCGAGAATCGCCCGGCCAGGACCATGGAAAATATAGAGATGCAGAGACGGATTTCAAGATTGTTTAGCAACTTAGCTGTCGCTTGACTCGGGATAGGGCTCTGGGTATATTGGCGCCACTCGATACAGCGAAGCAGTTTTCTTGCGGAAGAGATCTCTCTAGGAGGCGTGATGCGGCTCGCTTCGGCAGTCGGTCGTCGGCTGGCGGTCCTCGGACTGGCGGTATCGCTTTGTGGCTTTCCCATCTCTTTCGGGCAGTCCGCCCAGGCGGCAGGGTCCCTGGCCGGTCGCATCTTCGTCGCCGACGGAGTGACGCCCCGCCCCGGCGTCATCGTGAAGGCGGCGAACCTCACCACCTCGAAAATCTTCACTTCCGCCCTCACGGATCGCTCCGGCCGCTACGTTCTCGGCGATCTGCCGTCCGGCCAGTACCAGGTTGCGGTGGACACGGGCGAAGGCCTCTACGTGAACCTGGAGCGAGTCCCCGTCCTGCAGGGGAGGAAGACCCTCTTCTCTCTCGCTCTGAACCGATCGGCGCAGGACAATCCTGGCGACACTCCGCCTCCCCCGCCTCCTCCGAGCGAGCCCCCGGCGCAACCCCCTGCGGAGGCTCCGAAGCCCGAGGAGACCAAGCCGGAGGAGACGAAACCCGAAGAGACGAAGCCGGAGGAGAAAAAGCCCGAAGAGAAGAAGACGCCCGCCGAGCAGGAGGCTGCCAAGAAGAAGAAGGGGGGAAGCTTCTGGCGGAGCGGCTGGGGCGTCGCGGTGGGTCTGGGAGGCGGAGCGATCGTGCTCGGTGCCTTGGCCTCCTCTATCGCGGGCGACAGCAGTTCGGTGCCCGAGCCGCCGAGCCAGAGCACTCCCTAAGAAGCGCGGCGCAGCGGGTCGAAGGTCTGTCAACGAAAAGCCCGGCCTTGGCCGGGCTTTTCTGCGTCGGTCGGAACGATGGTCCAGCCTTGACTCGCCGGGGAGCGCGGCTTAATGTACCCAAATCCGGAGCGCTCGCCGGAAGGAAGAGCGGGAGACGACGATGAAGGCCAAAGAGATCATGACCCGGGAACCGATCACGACGCTCCCTCAGACCACGATGGAGGAGCTGTGCGACGTCCTGCGCCGCGAGAACATCAACGGCACTCCCGTGGTGGACGAGGCCGGCCAGCTGGTCGGAATCGTCTCCCAGGACGACGTCATCTTCCGCAAAGGGGGAAGGAACGAAGCCTTCCAGCCGCCCAAGGACATCAAGGATCTTTTCCAGCGAGGCTTCGCCTCGTTCGCCGAGAGCGACACGCCCCTCCGGGTCGGCGACATCATGACGCGGGAAGTGATTTCGGCGGACGAAGAGACGCCCGTGGAGCAGCTGTGCCGCACGATGTGGGAGCGGCGCATCCATCGAATTCCGATCACCCGGGGCGGCAAGCTCAGCGGCATCGTCTCCGCCCTGGATCTTTGCCGGATCATCGCCCTGGGAAACGTCCGCCTTCCCGAATAGCCTCCTCCTCGCCAGATTCCGCCGTCTCCGGCCGGTGTGCTTCCTCCGCCACCCGGCGGGCTGCGCCGGCGCCTCTCGAGCCCGGGATATAATCCGGCGGCCTGCCGGAGGGCATCGATGTTCTACAGGTTGTTCCGCGCCTTCATCTCGATCTGTCTGCGCGTCTACTACCGCAAGATCGAGACGCCCGGGCTCGAATCGGTCCCGCGCCAGGGCCCGCTCCTCCTGATCGCCAATCATGGGAACGCGCTGCTCGACGCCCTGCTGCTCCTCTCCCTCATCTCCCGTCCCATTTCCTTCCTCGCCAAGCACACGCTCTTCCGGATGCCGGTCGTCGGATTCGTCCTGCGGCGGATCGGCGGCCTGCCGGTCTATCGCCGGGAGGATGCTCCCGGAGAGTCGCGCCGCAACGAGGAGACGCTGCAGGCGTGCCGGAGGATCCTGCAATCGGGAGGAGCGATCTGCCTTTTCCCCGAGGGGATCAGTCACGACCGCCCGCGTCTGTCCACCCTCAAGACGGGGGCGGCGAGGATCTTCCTTCTGGCGTCGGGGGCCAGCGACGCGCCGGTCCGCCTGATCCCCGTGGGGATCAACTTCGAGTCGAAGACGGCCTTCCGGTCGCGCGTCCTGATCGTTTTCGCCGCGCCGGTCCCGACCGCCGATCTCCTGGATCGGGACGGCCCGCCGGAAGCGGTGGAGGAGCTGACGGCAAGGATGGAAGCGGCCCTCTCGGCGCTGGTTCCGGGCCTCGACTCCTGGGAGGAGCTGACATTCATCCGGGGCGTCAAGGATCTCTATCTCGGAGGAAGGTCGGCGACGCTGGCGGAAGAGGCGCCCGCTATCAAGCGATTCATCGCGGAGTATCAGGCGTACCGCGCCTCGGAGCCCTCCGCGGTGCGGGAGATTCGCGACCGGTGGGAGGCCTATCGCCGGCGGCTCGCGGAGCTCTCGGTGAGCGATGAGGAGGTCGATCTCGCCGAAACGCCGGGAAGGACGGCGCTCCTTCTCCTGCGAAGCGGGCTCGTCGTCCTCCTGCTGGCCCTGCCGGCCGCCGCCGGGTTCCTGGTCCACGTCATTCCCTATTCGCTGTGCGGCCCTCTGGAGCGGCGGATGAACCGGCATCCCGACCTCTCGGCCACCATCAAGCTCATGGCCGGGCTCGCCTTCTTTCCGCTCACCTACCTGATCTTCGCCGTCGTCCTCTACGCGCTCGCCGGCTTCCGGGCCCTCGTCGCCGGAATCATCCTGCTCCCGGCGACGGGTTGGGCGGCTTTGGTCGTGGCCGATCACTTCGCGCTGCTTCTGCGGGCCGCCCGGGCGCTCGGACTGGCGTCCCGGGTCGGCGGCGCCATCGGCGAGATTCGCGCGGGACGCAAGGAGATCCTCGACAAGGTGATGCACCTGTATCAGAGCATGCCGCTCCAGCGTCCTTTCACGGGGACCCCGGAGGCTCGACGGTGAACGCGGCGAATTCCGCGGGGGCCCAAGCTCCGGCCCCGGGAAGCGCGTATCCCCACTACGTCCTGGCGATGCTCACCACGCTCAACCTTCTCGATTACGTCGATCGATACATCATCTCCTCCGTGCAATCGTTGATCCGGAGGGATTTCCCGATCAGCGACGCGGAGTTCGGTTTCTTCGGGACCCTCTTCTTTCTCGTCTACCTGATCACCGCGCCGGTCTTCGGCTACCTGGGGGATCGTTTTCCCCGCCGCGGGATCCTGGCCCTGGGAGCGATCCTCTGGAGCCTGGCGACGGCCGGATCGTCCCTGGCTCCTTCCTACCTCTGGCTGCTTCTCTCGCGCGGTCTGGTGGGGGTGGGCGAGGCCTCCTTCGGGACGCTGTCTCCCCCTTTTCTCGCCGACTATTTTCCGGTCGGAAAGCGGGGCCGCGTGATGGCGATCTTCTTCCTGACGATCCCGGCCGGGGCGGCTCTCGCCTATCTGCTGGCCGGGTATCTGGGCGAAACCGAAGGGTGGCGCTTCTGCTTCCGGCTGGTGGGCCTGCCCGGCCTGCTTCTGGCCGTCCCGATCTTCTTCCTCAGGGAGCCGGTTCGCGGCGGGATGGATGCTCCCGATCGCCGCCTCCCGGAGGCGCGGAGGATGGAAGAGGGGAGCTTCTCCTACGCCAAGCGAATCCGGCAGGTCATCGAGGCGTACGGCGAGCTGATCCGGAGCCGCTCCTACCTGAACACCAACCTCGGCTACGCAGCGCTGACCTTCGCGATCGGCGGAATGGCCTTCTGGATGCCGCGCTACCTCGAGACGATCAAGGGGCTGCCGTTCGCCGAAGCGAACCATCTGACCGGCTCGGTGGTCGCCGGAGCGGGATTGGCCGGAACGCTCGCCGGAGGGTTTGGCGGGGACTGGCTGATGCGCCGGAGCCGCCGCGCGCATCTCCTTCTCTCCGGCGCCGGGGTCCTGGCCGCGGTGCCCTTCGCGCTGGCCTTTATCTTCTCCACGTCGCGCGGTTTCTTCATCCCCTGCCTCGCCGCCTCCGTCTTTTGCCTGTTCCTGAACACCGGATTGCTGAACGCCGTCATCGTCAGCGTGAGTCCACCCCGTCTGCGCTCCATGGCGGTGGCCGCCAACATCGTCATCATCCACCTCCTGGGGGACGCGCCGTCCCCCTTCCTGATCGGCTGGGTCGCTGACCTTTCGTCGCTTCAGGTTGGGATTCAGTTGGCGGTCGTGGCGATGGTGATCTCGGGGATCTTCTTGCTGGTGGGCTCGCGATACCTTCCGGGCGACCTGGATCGGGCGGCGGGCATCGAGCCGGCCCCGCCGTCCTGACGAAAAAAAAGCCCCCGCCTCGAGCGGGGGCTTTCTTCTTGAACCGGCCGGGAAGTCGTCGGCCGGAGGGAAGCGCTAGCGGATGGTCAGAGCGTCAGCGAGACCAGTGTCCCTCGATGTAGACGCGATAGCCCTCGTCATAGGCGTAATGGCCCGGAACCCAGACCGGCTCGCAGGGCTCCACGTAGACCCGGCGCGGCGAGTAATAGGCGGGCTCGTAGTAGACGTCGTCATAGTACCGGTCGTACCGATCGTATCGGTCGTATCGGTACGCGGGGCTGCCGAGCCTCAAGGAAAACGAGGAGCGGATGCGCGGGGACGGGAGGTGAAGTCGGGGTAAGGGGAAGGACGAAATCCCGAGGCTGAAACTCCGGTGGCTCCCATGGTGTCCACTGCTTCGGTAGTGTCCCCCGCTGCTTCGGTAGTGTCCCCCGCGGTGGCCACGATGTCCTGAGGCCATCACGGGACCAGCCAGCGCGGCTCCTAGCAGGAGCGTCCCGGCAACTGCAAGCAATTTCTTCATGTTCCCCTCCATATGCCGCCCGCCCGGGCCGGAATCCGGTGCCGGCGTTCGGCGCTGTCGAAGGGAATAGCAAAGAGGCTGCCAGCTTCAAAGCCCCGCCCGCTCTGCGCTGTGGGGAGATCCCGAGGCTAGAATCGATCCGCCCCTCTTCCCGGATCGCGGAGGGGAAGAGGGGCGGTGATCGTGGGGGGAGGCGCCTGGGCCGGAACGTTCCCGGGAAGCGGGTTCCTTCCCGGGTCCGGCCGAGGCGAGTGGAGCCTGGTTAGAAGGAGGATTCCTCGCTCATCCTCTCGGCGGCCTGGCGCATCGCGTCCTGGGCCTCCTGCATCGACCGCTCGATCTGACGCTGGATCTCTTGCTGGTTCCGCCGATCGAACATGCCGGCCTGGCGGAGCGCCGCCTGGGCTTCGCGGATCTGCTTCGAGACGTCGATGCTCGAGGCCTGGCGCATCGCGTCCCGGGCCTCCTGCATTGACCGCTCGATCTGCCGCTGGATCTCTTCCTGACTTCGGCGATCAAGCATGCCGGCCTGACGGAGCGCGGCCTCGGCCGCGCTCATCTGCATGGAGAAGTCGATGCTCGAGGCCCGCTCGATCTCGTCGTGGGCCTGGCGGAGCGATTCGAGGACCGACTCCTCGACCTCGGGAGACGCCTCCTCTTCCTCCTCTTTCTCCATCTCGTGGTCGTGCTCCTCGGGGAGGAACATCGAGCGATGCCGGGGCCGGGAGCGCTCGGCGATCTCGACGTCCACCGTCTTGTCGGATCCGTCGCGGACGATCTTCACCGCCACGCGGTCGCCGGGCTCATGATCCGAGAGGGCCTCGGCGATGTCGCCGCGCTCGCTGATCCCTTTGCCGTCAACGGCGATGATGACGTCGCCGGCGCGCAGTCCCGCCTTGGCCGCCGGCGTGTCCTCCTCGACCCGGCTGACGAGCACTCCGCGGCCCCGCGGCGCCTTGAAGTAGGCGCGCAGATCCTCCGTCATGCCCTGGACCCGCACGCCCATGAAATTCCGCGACATTCCCAGCATGCCGAAGGGCATCGGCTCCGGTGTCTCGCCCTCCTCGTTCTCGAACCAGCCGGGTCCGGCGCGCTTGTGGAAGGTGCGCGACCGCGGCGACTCTCCCAGCGTGGCGTTCAGCGTCTTCTCGGAGGATCGGCGCTTGATCCGGATCTGCACCGAGTCGCCTGGCTCGACATCCCGCATCGCCCGCCGAATGTCCCCCGCGTCGTCGACGTCGTGGCCGTCGAGCTCGAGAATCCGGTCGCCTTCCTGAAGCCCCGCCTTGGCCGCCGGGCTCCCGTCCTTCACGTCGGTGATCCGGACCCCTCTTCCTTCTTCATCCTCGGAGAGGACCACGCCGAGCCAGGCCCGCCGAGCCTCGGGGGCGTCCGGAGCGTCCGGCGCCGGAGGCGGACTCGGCTCGCGCGGCGCCGCGGCCGGAGCTGCCGGAACGGGAGGAACGGCGGAGCGGTTTCCCGCCGTGGAGGCGGGAGAGAGCGACAAGAGCAGGAGCGCCACCAGGCACAACGAAAAGGTCAATATCACGTATTTCAATCGCTTATCCGCCATCCTGCCTCCCTCCGCATCGAGTTTGAAGACCCTGGGGGGACGAGTCCGTCGACCCGCCTTACGTCCTATATGACTAGGATGACGTGAAGAAGGATGAAAAAGTTCGGCGGCGAATCGGGAGAAGCGGCGGCCGCTGGTGCCGGAGGTCGGAGTCGAACCGACATGGGGTTGAACCTCGACCCAGCAGTGGATTCGAGAAGGAGTGATGAATCGACAACTTCACCGATTCGCGGCGATCCTCTTCAGCTCCTCCGCCCAGTTCAGGACGACGTCCAGCTGGTTCATCGGCCCCTGGGGCTCGACCTGCTGGATGCGCAGGAACCGGCGTCCGTCGGCCGAGACGTCGTAGGCGGTGTTGACATTACCGCTCGGCCGGTAGCGCCCTTCCATCAGCACGCGCGGCTCTCCCGTGGAGAAGGCCGCCCCGGGCCGCACCGCCGCCGCCATGAGCTTGTCGTAGCTGAGATTGAGATAGAAGATCTCCCGCCCGTCGCGGGACCAGCGGGGCTCGCTGCCGCCGCCGTTCGACACTTGCACCCGCGGTCCAGGACCGGGAAAGGGCTGGACGTAGACTTCCAGCCGGCCGGAGCCGTTCCAGTTGAAGGCCAGCCATTTGCCGTCGGGCGAGACTTGCCCGTCGGCCACACGTCCCGGGGCCTGGACCACGGGACGCGGGGTCCTCTCCCCGGTCAGGGGAAGGGCCCACAGCGTCGTGCTCGTAGACCCGCGGAGGCCCATTTCGGAGAAGATCGCCCAGCGGCCGTCGGAGGTGACCGAGGTCGGCGTCTGGAGGATCCCTTCCTTCTCGGTGAGCCACTCCTCCTCTCCCGTGCCGTCGGCCGCCTTCCAGCACAGGTTCCTCCGGCCTTTGCGCGTGGCGCGGTAGATGATCCGCTGTCCGTCCAGGGTCCAGACCGGGGCTTGGCTGCTGCCGGCAGTGAGGAACGGCAAGAGGGTGCGGCGCGAGAAATCGTAGATCCAGAGATGGACCGTCCCTTCCGTCGTCTGCAGGACTGCGCGGCTCCCGTCCGGGGAGATTGCCACGCTCTCATAGTCGCGCTCGGGCAACGGAAGAACTTCCGTCCTTCCCGAGCGGTCGACCCAGAGGACGCGTTGCGCATACCACCGGGCTCCGCCCGGCACGTACACGAGCGTCCCGTTGCGGGAAACGGCATACATGGCGGCACTCTCGCCCACCTCGCGGGGGTGCTCCGGGAGGGTGAGCGGCACCACGCCCGCGAGATCTTTCGTCTCCGGCCCCCAGGGAACCGCGAGAAGGTCGTCCATGCGGGCGTACATGAGAAATCCGGAATCCAGGTACCGAGGCGTGTTTGCCCCGCGCAGGAGGGTGCGCCGCTCACCCGTCGCCAGCGACTGGAACACGATCGCGCGCTCGTCGAGTCCCGGGCCCGTCCAGATGTTGTAGAGAAGAGCCTGATGCTCGGGCAGGAAACGGGGCCACCGGTGGCTGATTTCGCCCTGGGCCGTATCCTTGCGCGTGACTTCCGCCGCCGCGCCACCCGTCGCCGGCACCTTCCAGATGCCCGAGGTGCTCACCGGTGCGAAGTAGATGTTGCCGTCCGCGCCCCAGTCCCCGCCCCTCGGATCGGGAGTGTCGTCGAAGATCACCTGGAGTCCCGCCCCGCTCACCGAGATCTTCTTCACCTTCCCGTCCGCGAAGAAGCCGATCCACTGTCCGTCGGGCGAGAAGAAGGGGCTGAAGGCGCCTTCCGTGCCGGCGAGCTCGGCCGGCTCGCGCTCGGAGAGCCTGCGCAGGCAGATCCTTTGGGCGCCGTCGCCGCGGCTGACGTAGGCCAGCGCGGATCCGTCCGGAGATAGGGCGAGCGGCATTAGGGCGGTGCCGACGAGTTGCTCCCCTGGCGGGAGCGCGATCGTCAGATGGATCACTCCGCCGTGGGCGGGCGCCGAGGGAGGCGAGAAGACGCGCATGCCGATTACCGTCCCGAGGATCGCGGCGGCCGCGATCGTCGCGGCGAGGGGCAGACCGATCGACCGGCGCGGGGAAGAGGGGACGGCGACCGGCGCGGCGGCCGGCTCCTTCTCGTCGAGATCCAGGCGGGCGTCCCCGATGGCGCTCAGGCGCCGGCGCGGGTCCTTCTCCAGGCACCGGCGCAGCAGGCGCCGCACGGAAGGCGGGAGATCGGGCGGCAGCGCCTGCCAGTCGACGTCTTCCTTCAGGACGTTGGCGAGGGTGATGGAGATGTCCTCGCCTTCGAAGGCCCTGCGCCCCGTGAGCATCTCGTAGAGCAGGACGCCGAAGGCCCAGATGTCGGCACGGCGGTCGACCGTCCGGCCCCGGGCCTGTTCCGGCGACATGTAGGCCGCCGTGCCCAGGATCATTCCGGCCACCGTCGCGGCGTGCGTCATCGTCGGCGATCGCGTACCATCGATCCCGGCGCCGCCCGCGGCGTCGCTTTCATACGCTTTCGCCAGCCCGAAGTCCAGGACCTTGACCTTTCCGTCGGGCGTCAGCTTGACGTTGGCGGGCTTCAGGTCGCGGTGGACGATCCCCTTCTCGTGGGCCTCCTCCAGGGCTTCCGCGATCTGGCGGGAGATCGCCAGGGCTTCCTCGATCGCCATCGGCCCGCGCGCCAGCCGCTGGGCGAGATCCTCTCCTTCGACGAGCTCCAGGACCAGGAACGGGACTCCGTCTCCTTCCTCCAGTCCGTAGATTGCGGCGATGTTGGGATGATTTAGCGAAGCGAGCACCTGGGCTTCACGCCGGAAGCGGGCCAGGCGGTCGGCGTCGCGCGCCAGTGCGGAGGGAATCACCTTGAGCGCGACTTGGCGGCGCAGCCGCGCGTCGGTCGCGCGGTAAACCTCGCCCATGCCTCCGGCGCCGAGCGGAGCGACGATCTCGTAGGGTCCCAAACGCGATCCGGACGCCAGGGTCATTGCGTTCTGGATTTCCCGTGGGGGTGTGCGCGAATCGGGCCGATTCTACTCTGGGTGGACCACGGGAGGGAAATCGGCAGAGGCAATTGTGTAAACGTTTGAAGGCATTGGTGCCGGAGGTCGGAGTCGAACCGACATGGGGTTGCCCCCGCGGGATTTTGAGTCCCGTGCGTCTGCCATTTCGCCACTCCGGCGCCGAAGTCGCGGGAAGAGTAGCGGATCGGGCCGCCGTGAGGCAAGGCGTATTGAAATGCCCTATATTGTCGCCCGGAGGTGCGGCATGCATCGAGGCAGGTCATCGATTTTCAAGCTCGCTGCGGGAGTCCTGCTCATCGTGGGAAGCGGAAGCGCCGGCGCTCCGGCATTCGCCGTCGGCGACTTCATCGGATTCGAGCCCCAGTACTGGAGCCAAAGGATGGAGGGGACGTGGCGGATCGACGGCGACCTGGTCGAGGGGACGAAGGTCGACCCGCATGAGGCGCTGGGTCTCGAGGAAACGGACAAGCTGGCGGCCGGGCGGATCTGGCTCCATTGGCTCAAGAAGAACTCCCTGATCTACACGACCTACGACAGCCGCCGGGAGGGGAACAAGCTCCTGACTTCGCCAGTGATCTTCGACGACCAGGTCTTCCTGCCGGGAGAGCAGGTGAAGACCCGGCTCCAGACCGAGCTGAAGTCGCTGCTCTACGGTTACGACTTCCTGAGCCTCCGTCTGATCAAGCTGGGATTCCGGATCGGAGCAAACCGGCTCGGCGTCGATGCGACGCTCGACTCCGCCACGACGCCCTCCCGCGCCTCGATCGACGAAAGCGTGACCTATCCCGTGGCCGGGCTGGGGGTGGCTTTCGAACCCATACCGATGCTCCGATTCCTTGGGGAAATCAACGGGATCGGCGGCCACTTCAGCGGCAACCAAGTGACTTTCTACGACGCGCGGATCCAGGCCGAGGTGTACTGGTCGCACTTCTTCGGCATCATCACCGGCTACCGGCGGGTGCGGATCGACGTCGATCTGGAGGACTTCGGGGCCGCCGACGCGACGCAGAAGGGGCCGTACGCCGGGTTCGTGTTCCGATTCTGAATTGACAGGGAGGGTGCCGAAACGCTACAATGGGCCCATTCTCCAACCTTGCTCAGACGTGAAGGGCGCGCCACTGGGAGGTTCCGTGGACTTCAAGATCGGGGACAAGGTCGTTTATCCGAACCACGGAATCGGCGTCATCGAAGCCATCCAGAAATCGCCCGCCAGCGAATCCAACGGCTCCTACTACTGTCTCCGGATTCTCGCCAACGACAGCACGGTCATGGTCCCCGCCGGCAACGCCACCCAAGTGGGACTCCGAAGGGTGATCGGCAAGAAAGAGATCGAGAAGGTCTTCGGAATCCTTCAGGATGGCGACATCCCGGTGTACAGCAACTGGAAGGGGCGCTTTCAGGAGAACTCCAACCGGATGCGGACCGGAGAGATTCTGGAGGTGGCGGCGGTTCTGAAGAACCTCAGCCTTCTGAGCCAGAACAAGAACCTGTCCTACCGGGAGCGGAGAATGCTCGACAAGGCCCGCTACCTGGTGATCAGCGAAATCGCCGAAGTGGAAAAAACCCCCGAGGCGCAGGTCGAGGAGCGGGTCGACAAGGCAGTGGCCAAATCGATTCGCAACGTCAAGGATCACTGAGCCTCCGCCGCTCCGCTTCCGGCCTCTCTTCCTCCCTGAGATTCCACCGATGAGCTTTGAAGCGCGCCGCGGCGCGACCGGGCCGCCCCGATGGACTTCCTGATCCTACGGGGCGTCGCCGGGGAGCTGGATCGCGTTCTTGCCGGCCGGACCCTCCGCGGGGCCGAGCGGGTGGGCGACCAGGAGTACGCGCTCCGCTTCGACCCGTCCGACGCCGACTGCCTTCTCTTCGGTCTCGCTCCTCCCCATCCCTTCTTGTTCCGGGCCGATCGGCGCCGCCGCTCGGAGATCCTGCCCCCGGATCCGTTCGTCCTTCTGGTCGGCCGGGAGCTGGAGGGGAAAAGGCTCGCGAGCATTCGCATGCCCGGTCTGGATCGCGTGGTCGAAATGGAGTGGGAGTCGCGCGCCGCAGGCTCCAGGATGCTGGTCGCCGAGCTCCTGGACAAGTCGGCGAACCTGCTTCTCCTTGACGCTTCGCGAAGAGTCCTCGCCTACGCGAAGGAGATCGCCAGCGCGTTCCGCGCCCCCTCGGTGGGCGAGCCGTACCGCGGCCCGAACCCCCGCCCGGGCTTCGCGGGAATGACGCTCGATCCGGAAAGAGCGCGGGAGTATCTCGATCGATTCGCGGAGCGGAGATCTCCGCGCCAGGCCGTGGCGGCGGTCGTCGGCGGATTCAGCCCCATGCTCGGAGCGGACCTGGCGCAGCGCCAGGAAGCCGCCGCCGATCCCGAAGGGACGCTCGCGGCGTTTCTCGCGGCGGCGCGCGACGGGCGCCTCGAGCCCACCCTCTACACGCCGGTCGAGCCCGCGACGATCCTGAGCGATCCCCCGCGGGCCGGAGGCGCGATGCCGGTGCTCTCCTCCTTCCCGCTGCACCGGAAACCGCTGCCGGTCGAAACCTCCATCCCCGATCCCGAGGAGGCGGTCCGGTTGCAGGCTTTCCTGCAGAGAGACATCCGCCGCGAGCGGGAGCAGCGCGAAAGGCTCGCCTCGGCGCTGGCACGCGAGGCCGGCAGGCTGGAGCGTCTGGCGGAGAAGCTGGAAGGGGAGCTGGTTCAGGCGGGGCGGGAACAGGAGTTCCAGCGCTTCGGGGATCTCATCCTCGCCCATCCGCGAGCCAGCGTGACGGGCCGCTCGATCGTCGTTCCCGACTTGTACGATCCCGGGGGGCGCGAGATCGAGATTCCCGCCGATCCGGCGCTTACGCCGCGCGAGAACGCGGAGCGTCATTATGCCCGCGCCCGCAAGCTGCGCCGCGGCGCCGGGACGATCCGGGGCCGGCTCGAAGCGGTTCGGGAAGCGCGGCAGCGCGCGCGGGCCTGGCGCGAGCGCCTCGACTCGGCCGAGCGGATGGAAGCGATGGAGAGCCTGGAGGTCGATCTGCGGAGAGCGGGACTCCTTCCCGCGGCGAAACGCGCGCCCTCCGGGCGCCCGTCCAGCTCGCCGGAAGGCGATCCGGGGATCCGGAGGTTCCGCACCACCGAGGGCGTCCTCATCCTGGTCGGGAAGACCGCCGCCGACAATGATCGACTCACCTTCCAGGTCTCGTCTCCGCACGATTTCTGGCTGCACGCCGCCGAGGGTTCCGGGGCCCATGTCGTGGTCCGTAACCCGGCGAGGCTCAAGGAGCTGCCGCGCCCGCTCCTGATCTCCGCGGCCCGCATCGCCGCCTACTACAGCCGCTCGCGCGGACGCGGCAAAGTCGAGGTGCATTACACCCTGCGCAAGCACGTGCGCAAGGGAAGAGGCTTTCCCGCGGGCCGGGTGACGCTGCGCAACCATCGGACGCTGGAAGTCGAGCCGGGCATTCCGGGAGAGAAGGAGGGCTAGGGCTTCTCGGCTGGCGCGCCGCCCGCGATGCGGATCGTGCTGTGGGAAGTGAAGAGCTTGTAGCGGACCCGGCCGTCGCCCACCGTCGCCGCGAACCGGGACACTTCTTCCTCGGGAAGGCGCAGGGCGGCCAGGTCGCTCTGAATCTCACCCCCCTCCGAGGCGGCGTCGATGCGAAAGCCGGGGGACGGGCCCGAAAGATCGATCTCCTGATGGGTCGTCCGGACCTCCACGTCGGAGCCGGGGCGGTCGAGGCTGACGTCGGTGTGCTTTCCTTCGACCTCGATTCTGCCGCGGACCCCGGCGAGACGCACGCTGGTCAGCTCGGCGTTCACCGTCACGGCCCCGGCCACGTCGGAGACTTCAAGGGGGTCGGCCTCGACGCGGGCCGTCACGGCGCCGCCAATCTTCCGGAGCGTGACGGAGCAATGGGGCGCCTCCACGTCGACGTTTCCCCCCGCCTCCTCCACGCGGACTTCGCCGTGACGATCGCGGATCTTGACGCTGCCGCGCGCCCCCGTGACCGAGACGGCGCCGTGCGCCGAGTCGATCTCCACGTCCGAGCCGGCCTGGGAGACGGTCACGTCGTCGTGCTCGTCGGCGATCTTGAGCCTTCCTTTCACCGAGTCGGCGCGCACCTCGCCGTGACGATTCACGATCTCGCAGGCGCCGCCCAGATCCTCGACGGTCACGTCGCCGTGCGCCGTCTGCACGAAGGTATCGCCGGCGATCCCCCGGAGCGTCACGTCGCCCTGGGTGGCGGTGACGCGGAGCCGGGATTGCGGCGGGGCCGTCACGGTGAAGCTGCTCCGCAGGCCGCCCGCCCGGCCGGCGCCACCTTCGGGGACCATGCGGACCATCAAGCCGTCCGCGCCGGCGTCGAGGCTCAGCCGGACGGAGCCGGCGATCTTCGCCGCCGCCTCGGCGCTCTCCGCGCGCAGCTCCTTGCGGACCTCGACGCGCACCTTGGGCTCGTTCCAGGTCCGCACCTCCACGTCGCCGCGCCCGGCGTCGATCGCGAGCAGAGCGCCCTCGCGCAGCGGCGCCTCCCGCGACTCGGAGAAGGTGTGCAGCGGACCGCGCATGAAATCGAGCCCGTCGACCTCGATGCCGAGGGGAAGCCGGCCCTGCTTGATCTGCTGTCCGAGCTGGAGGCCGGCGCCGATCAGGAGGATGAGGACCAGCAGGGCGAAGTCGCGACGTCTCATCGAGGCGGCTCGGGCGGGAGCGTCGAGTGGGCGGAGAAATAGCGCATCAGGGCGTTGATCCCCATGACGATCAGGATCACCGGCCAGAACTTCCAGAGGTTGCGCCAGATGTGCCACTCAGGACGGAGATTCCCGAGCAGGAGAACCAGGCCCAGCAACAGCACGAAAAGACCCCAAATCAGCGACTCGCCGCGGTTCCGAACGGTCATGCTCAGCACCTCCCTTTCAACCGCGTAAACGGAATTGGGGACGAAAAGTTCACGCCTCGCTGCCCTCGGATGCGGCCGCGCGGAGATCCCGCGGCGGTTGACTGCCTCGGGGGCGCTAGTGTACATTCCGGGGCGTTTTGGCTCCAGCATCTTCCCTTCTTCGTTCCGCGGATCCGGGCGCGCTCTCCCGGGCGGAACGCGCTGCACTGAGGACCGCACGGCCCTCGGCGCGAGGCACCGGGTCTCCGATGAAGCGCCTGATCCGTGTGGGACTCAGCATAGTCCTTTCCCTGGTCCTCATCGCGATCTGCTTCCGCGGCACCGATCCGAAGGCGGTCTGGGCGGCCTTGCGCCAGGCGCGCCCGGGTTACCTGGCCGTCGCCGTCGCGCTGTCCCTTCTGACGTTCGCCGTCAGGGCGCTGCGGTGGCGCGTCCTTCTGGGCCACCTGCGGCGCGGCGTGCCGTTCGTCAGCTTGTTCAACTGCACCGTCATCGGCTTCATGGTCTCTTACGTCCTGCCCGGGCGGGTGGGGGAGCTGGCGCGCCCGGTTCTCCTCGCGGTCAAGGAGCGGATGAGCAAGGGGTCGGTGATCGCCACGGTGGCCCTCGCCCGGATGATGGATTTTCTGACCGTCCTGCTTTTCTTCTCCGTCTACCTGATCGGCTTTTCCTCCCGCCTCCCCGCGAGCGGTTCGGAATGGATGCACCAGTTCCGCTCCTGGGGCATCGTGGTCGGCGCGGCCATTCTCGCGGCGGTGATCGGACTGTACGCCATCGTGCTGTTGCGCACCCACCTGTTCGATCGGCTGGAGGCGTGGACCCGCCCCGGCGGCTGGGCGCGCGGCGTGGTGGATTTCTTCCACGCCGTGGTCCGCGGCTTCGAGGTGCTCAAGGGGGGACGCGCCCTGGCGGGTTCGATGATTCTGACGCTGGTCACCTGGTGCATCATCGATTTGAGCATCCTGGCCGGGCTGAGAGCCTTCGGGATTCGGCTGGACTTTGCCGACGTGTTCCTGCTGATCGCCTTCCTGGCGGGCGGCATCGCCGTTCCGACGCCCGGAGGGCTGGGCGCCTACCAGGCGGCCGGCCTGTTCTGCCTGGTGACGTTCTTCGGGATCGGCCAGGATCTGGCGCTGGCCGCCATTTGGGCGCAGTGGGGCCTGGCCGTGATCCCGGTGTTGGCGCTGGGGGCGGTTCTGATCTGGAAGGAGGGCCTGACACTCGGGCAGGTGGGGAAGATGGTCCGAAAAGAAGAGTCGGTGGCGCGATGAAGTGCCCGTTCTGCGGACATGCCGAAGACAAGGTGGTCGATTCCCGCGAAGGGAAGGAGGGGCGCGTGGTCCGCCGACGCCGGGAGTGCCTCTCCTGCGCCCGCCGCTTCACCACCTACGAGCGCGTCGACGAGATTCCCTACATGGTGGTGAAGAAAGACGGCCGGCGCGAACCTTTCGATCGGAACAAGCTCCTGACCGGATTGGTGAAGGCTTGCGAGAAGCGGCCGGTTCCGATGAGCGTCCTGGAGAAGGTGGTGGATGAAATCGAGAACCTCCTCCAGGAAAGCCCCGAAAAGGAGCTTCCGGCCGCCGCCATCGGGGAGAGGCTCATGGGGCGGCTGCGGGACCTGGATCAGGTCGCCTACGTCCGGTTCGCCAGCGTCTACCGTCAGTTCGGCGATCTGAACGAGTTCATGGAGGAGCTGAAAACGCTCCTGGGACAAAGGAAATAGCCCCCATCGCGTGCCGGCCGCCTCCGAAGTCTTGCATCCCTTCACCCCCATCATTATATTAGGCGGCGAATCCGCCCGGGGGGTGCTCCCGATGGAAACCTTTCGTCCGTTCTTCGAGCTGAACCGGATCCAGAACGAGATCAACCGTCTCTTCGAGCACCTCTCGGAGCTTCACGAGGGCAGCGACCCGGCCGCCTCGTGGACTCCGAACGTCGACATCTACGAGGGCGCGAACGACTTGGTGCTCAAGTTCGACCTGCCCGGAGTGGATCCGGGAAGCGTCCATCTTTCCGTCAACGGAAACAACCTGATCCTCCGGGGGAACAAGCCCCGGACGGAGCCGCGGCCCGGAGCGAAGTTCCACTGCCTGGAGCGGGGATTCGGCTCCTTCAAGCGGGTCGTCCGCCTGGGCACGCCCATCAACACGCACCAGGCCCTCACCGATTACCGCGATGGACTGCTCAAGATCACCTTCCCCAAGGTGCCGAACCGCCGCGGGGAGGAGGTCGCGATCCCCATCAAGGAGACCGCATGACGAGCTACCGGGCCGATCTTCCGGAAGACCAGCTCAAGATCCCCAAGCACCTCCCGGTGCTTCCGCTGCGGGATCTCGTCGTCTACCCCTTCATCATCGTCCCCCTCTCGGTCAGCCGGGAGCGCTCGCTGAAGGCGGTGGATCTGGCGCTGGCGGAGAACCGGATGATCCTCCTGCTGACCCAGAAGGACAGCAACGTGGAGGAGCCGGCGGAGACCGACCTCTACCCGATCGGCACCGTGGCGGTCATCATGCGCATGCTGAAGCTCCCCGACGGCCGGGTCCGGGTCCTGGTGCAAGGCGTCAGCCGGGCGAAGGTGGAGGAGTTCGAGACCGGCCTGCCCTATCTCCGATCGCGCATCACGCGCATCGCGGAGCCGGGGGTGAGCGGCCCCTCGCTGGAGCAGGAGGCGCTCATGCGCAACGTGAAGAAGTGCCTGGAGAAGAGCGCCTCCCTGGGAAAGTCGATCTCCTCCGAGGTGATGGTGATCGCCTCGAACCTGGAGGACCCCGGCCGCCTCGCCGATCTCACCGCCTCGAACCTGGAGCTCAAGGTCGAAGACGCCCAGATGATTCTCCGGATCGTCGAGCCCCTCCAAAGGCTGAGGAAGGTGAACGAGTTCCTCGGCAAGGAGATCGAGCTGCTGACGATGCAGCAGGAGATCAACACCCACGCCCGCGAGGAGATCGACAAGTCCCAGCGCGAATACTTCCTGCGCCAGCAACTCAAAGCGATCCAGACCGAGCTCGGCGAGGGGAACGAGCTGGCGGAGGAGGTGGAGCAGTACCGGGAGAAGGCCGAGAAAGCCGGCATGCCCAAGGCGGTCCTCGAAGAGGTGGAGCGCCAGATCAAGAAGCTGGAGAGGATGCATCCCGATTCCGCCGAGACCGCGACGGTGCGGAACTATCTCGACTGGATGGTCTCGCTGCCGTGGTCGGCGCAGAGCAAGGACAACCTGGACCTGACCAAGGCCCGGGCAATCCTCGACGAGGATCATTACGGCCTGGAGCCGATCAAGGAGCGCATCCTCGAGTACCTCTCGGTCCGCAAGCTGAAGAAGAAGATGAAGGGGCCGATCCTCTGCTTCGTCGGGCCGCCGGGAGTCGGCAAGACGTCGCTGGGCCGCAGCATCGCCCGGGCCCTGGGAAGGAAGTTCGTGCGCATCTCCCTGGGAGGAGTGCGCGACGAAGCGGAGATCCGGGGCCACCGGCGCACCTACGTCGGGGCGATGCCGGGGAAGATCATCCAGAGCCTGCACCAGGCCGGGACGGCCAACCCGATCCTGATGATGGACGAGGTCGACAAGATCGGGGCCGACTACCGCGGCGATCCTTCGTCGGCGCTGCTCGAGGTCCTCGATCCCGAGCAGAACGTCAGCTTTCGCGACCACTACCTGAACGTTCCCTACGACCTCAGCAACGTGATGTTCATAACCACGGCGAACCTGCTCGATCCGATCCACCCCGCGTTCCGGGACCGCATGGAGGTGATCCATCTCTCCGGCTACACGGAGGAGGAAAAGCAGCACATCGCCCGGCGCCACCTGATCCCGAAGCAGATCGAGGAGAACGGCTTGCTCCCCGAGCAGATCGCCTTCAGCGATTCGTCGCTGCGGGGGATCATCTCGGGCTACACGCGGGAGGCGGGACTGAGGAACCTGGAGCGCGAGATCGCCAAGGTCTGCCGCAAGGTGGCCCGCCAAGTCGCGGAAGGGAAGAGCGCCGCCACCCGGATCAATCCTTCCGCCCTGTCGACCTATCTGGGCGTGTCGAAGGTGACGCCGGAGGCGGCCTTGAAGGTGAATCAAGTGGGGGTCGCCACCGGACTGGCCTGGACCGCCACGGGAGGGGACATCCTTTTCGTCGAAGCGACCACGATGACGGGGAAGGGGAAGCTCATCCTGACCGGACAGCTCGGAGACGTGATGCGGGAATCGGCCCAGGCGGCCCTTTCCTACGCCCGCTCGCGGGCCCGCGAGTTCGGCATCGCGGACGATTACTTCGCCACGCACGACGTCCACGTCCACGTCCCGGAGGGAGCGATCCCCAAGGACGGACCTTCGGCCGGGATCACGATGGCGACCGCCATGCTCTCCGCGTTCATCGATCAGCCCGTCAACCGGATGGTGGCCATGACCGGGGAGATCACCCTGCGCGGCAACGTCCTGCCGATCGGAGGGCTCAAGGAGAAGATTCTGGCGGCGCGCCGGGCGAAGATTCCGGCGATCATCGTCCCCGAGGGAAACCGGAAGCACCTGGAAGAGATTCCGCGCGACGTCCGCAAGGGCCTGGCGCTCTACTTCGTTTCCGACGTCAAGGAAGTCTTCCCCCTGGCGCTCGAGCCGCCGACCGATCGACGGGATGCCCGGCGCGATCGCCCGGATCCAGGCCGGTACGCGGCCGTCTGATCCCCGTCACCTGACGCATTCGCCGACCGACGCGGCAAAGGAGCTCCGCCTGTCTCGATGGAGCGCCGCCGGCGAGGAAAGTCTCGTCCGCCGGATCCGCCGGATTTTTCCGCCTCCGCCCGCCGGCGTTCGCGTGGCGATCGGGGACGATGCTGCCTGCGTCCGGCTCTCCGGGGGCGAAGACCTCGTCCTCACGACCGACCAGATGGTGGAAGGGGTCCATTTCCGCCGTTCCACCCATCCTCCGGAGCTTCTGGGAGCGCGGGCGCTCACGGTCAACCTCAGCGACGTCGCCGGCATGGGGGCGCGGCCGCGCTGGTTCCTGCTGAGCCTGTTCCTGCCGCAGGACCTTCCCGATCGCTATCTCGAGGGGCTCCTCGCCGGCCTTTCTACGGAAGCGCGTCGCCGGCGCGTGAGCCTCGTGGGAGGGAACCTGACGGCTTCGCCCGTTCTGGCGGTTGACATCTGCCTGGCGGGGAGCCTGCCGCGGGGAACGAAGCCTCTTCTGCGCAGCGGCGGGAGAGCCGGGGACCTGCTGTTCGTCACCGGATCCCTCGGCGGGTCGGCCCTGGGGCTGGAGCTGCTCCAGGAAGGCTGGCGGCTGACGGGGCAGCGGGCGGCGCGGAGGGGACAGGGCGCGCGGCTCGCCGCGGCCGCCTTGAGGAGCCATCTCGCGCCGGCTCCCGACTATACGCTGGCCCGGAATCTGGCGCGCCGGCGAATCGCTTCGGCGGCGATCGACCTGAGCGACGGGCTCTCCACCGATCTCCATCGCCTTTGCCTGGCGAGCGGGACGGGAGCTCGGATCGAGACCGAGCGTCTTCCGGTTTCGGAGGCCGCGCTCCGGCTGCGCGGGAAAGCGGCGGCGATTGGCATGGCCCTCCACGGCGGCGAGGACTACCAGCTCCTCTTCGCGGTCCCTCCCCGCAAGATCGAGGCGCTCGAGCGCCTGGCGCGAGCGCCCCGGATCACGCGGATCGGGGTTCTCACCTCGAGCCCGAAGCGATTGGTGGCCGTCTCCGCCGGAAAGGCGGTCCCTTTGATCCCGGCCGGGCACGACCATCTGCGCGGCGGTGGGACCCGCCGCCGTTAAAGCTCGACGCTCTCCCTCCTTCCCCCTTTTTCGCCATTCCTTCGGGCAGGGTACAATAGTCAGCCGGAAATCGTGCCGGATGAGAGCCTTGCGGGCCATGGCCGGGCGGTCTCCGGCTGCGCTTCTAAACAGACCGGCTCCGATCCCGAAAAAAGGCCTAGACGCCGGACGACCCCAATCCGTTTGTGAGGATGAGCTACCTCGCCCCTTCCGGAGCTCTCCTCGCTCCGAGGATCCCGGATGGACGAGAGGGACCTGATTCGCAAGTCCCAGGCGGGGGACCTTCAGGCCTTCGAACGGCTGGTCCTGGCGCGGCGGGCGCAGGTCTTTCGCGTCGCGCGCCAGATCGTGGGGAACGACGAGGAGGCGAAGGACATCGCGCAAATGGTCTTCGTCCGATTGTGGCAGACGCTGCCGCGGTACCGCGAAGGAGGGTCGTTCGGAGCCTACCTCCACCGCATCACCGTGAACCTGGCCTTCGATGCGGCCCGGCAGCGGGAGTCGCGCGAATGGGCCCGGGGGATGGACGCCCGGGAGCTGGAAGAGCTGGCCGGAACGGCTCGCCCGGCGGAGAATCCGGAGCCCGGCGAGATTCAGAGGATCTTCGCAATCCTGTCGCGCCGGCTGGGCTCCCGGCAGAAAGCGGCGTTCGTCCTGCGGGAAATCGAGGGAATGAGCACCCAGGACGTCTCGGAAATCCTGGGAATGAGCGAATCGACGGTGCGCAATCACGTGCACGCGGCGCGGAAGGTTCTGCAGGAAGGGCTTCGCAGGTTTTTTCCCGAATACGCCCGCGGCAAGGACGGGACGGAGGAATGATGGACGAGCCGGAACCGACGCATCCGAGCCCTGGCGGCGATCCCTCCCGGTTCTTCCGGGTGCTGGGCCAGGCCCAGCCCCCCGAAGAGTTCTGGGAAGGATTCTGGCCCTCCGTCCGGGCCCGGCTCCGCGCGGCGGAGGCTCCGGTCCCGCCGGCCGCGAGCCGCTTCCGCGCCGTGTTTCTGGGAGCTTCGGCGGGTGCGATGGCGGCCGCGGCCGTCTTCGTTGCCGCCTTCCTCGCGACTCCGACGCTGCGCCCCGTGCGCCCCACGCGCCCGGTGCCGGCGCCGGCGGCCGCCGCGGCGCGCCGCGGCGAGAGCGCGCCGCGGCCGGTGCTGGAAGACCTGCGCTCCGCTTCGGCCAGGGTCTATACCTTCCGCGTCGGCGAGGCCGCCGATACCACCGAGGTGATCCTGATCGTGGACGAGAGCCTTGACATCTAGCATCGCGCCCCTGAAATCACGCTGCGCCCGGCGGGTTGACCCGCGGCCTGATTGCCGCCGCGCGCTCCGGAGGCCCGGGTTGACCCGCGGCCGATTTACGGCCGTGACGCGACGCTGTAGATCTTCGCGAAGGAGGGAATCATGACACCTCGCCCGAGAGGGCTGGTCCGGGTCGGCCTGCCGCTCCTCCTTCTCATCACGCTTCCCGTCCTGTCGGATCCGGTCCCGGCGCCACGGCCGCATCTCCCGACGCAGCTCTTCACCGTCCGCTTCAAGGACGTAAACGACGTCTACCTGCTGATCGAGCCGCTGCTCTCGCAGCGGGGATCGGTGCAGATGCAGCCTCGTCTCAGGACCCTGGCGGTCACGGACGACGAGGAGACGCTCAAGAAGATCGAAGCGCTGATCCAGAGCTACGACCTGCCTCCCAAGAGCGTGGCGGTGGCTCTGCAGCTCATCCTCGCCACCGCGGCCGAGAAACCTCCCGAGACGATCTCGCCCCGCATTCGCGGCGTGATCCAGAAGCTCAACGAGATCTCGACGAAATGGTCGGACTACCGGCTGCTGGGCAGCGCCACCGTGCCGTGCAGCGAGGGAGAGAAGGCGAGTGCGGAGCTGGGCGAGGATTACCGCATCAGCTTCGCGGTGGACTACGCGATCGACGAGCAGAAACTGGTGCGGTTCAAGCGGCTGGTCCTGGACCGCCGCGACCGCTCGCGCGACGCCGAATCGTCGGAGGCGACCTACACCCGGGTCCTCGACACGGCGCTGAACCTGAAGGAGGACAAGCTCTACATCTTCGGCGCGTCGAAGATGGAGGGAAGCTCCCGGGCGCTTTTCATGACGATCTCCGCGTCGACGCAGCGCTAGGCAGAGAGGAAGGACGATGCCGGAATTTGTTTGCCGGATGGGAACGGTGGAAGGGGACGTGATCGAGCGGGTCTACGTCTCGGACGACGCCGACGCCCTCCGCAAGGACCTCGAGCGCAAGGACTATCTCATCTTCTCCATCCGGAAGAAGGGCGGGGCGCTCGGGCTCTTCCCGGCGATGGGCCGCAAGAAGATCAAGATGAAGGATTTCTTGATCTTCAACCAGCAGCTCGCGGCCCTGATTCAGGCGGGCCTGCCGATCGTTTCCAGCCTCGACGTCCTGCTGGAGCGCCGGAAGAATCCGATCTTCCGGAAGGCCCTCACCGACATCCGGGACCAGGTCAAGGCGGGGGCCGCCCTCTCCGAGGCGTTCGACTCCCAGGGAGATCTCTTCCCGAAGATCTACTCCTCCTCGCTGGCGTCGGGAGAGCGCAGCGGGGAGGTGGCCACGGTCCTCAAGCGGTACATCGCGCACTCCAGGAAGCTGATGACCCTGAAGGGCCGCGTCGTGGCGGCGCTGATCTACCCGGCGATCCTCTTCTTCATGTCCTTCGTCGTGGTGGGAATCCTCATCTATTACGTCCTCCCCAAGTTCGCCACCATCTACGAGGGGTTCGGCGGGATCGAGAACCTGCCCCTCATCACGAAGATCCTCGTCGGCGCCTCGCTCTTCGTGCAGAACCACGTGATCGCCATCGTCGCGGCGGCCCTCACGGGCTTCCTGGCCTTCTCGGCCTGGCGGCGGACGCCCTCGGGCATGCTGGCGGTGGACCGCTGGAAGCTGGGGATTCCGTTCATCGGCGGCATCATCCAGAAGTATTGCGCCTCCCGCTTCGCCCGGACGCTCGGCACCCTGGTCACCGGCGGGATCCCGCTCGTCACCTCGCTCGAGATCGCCGGTCCGGCCGCGGGCAACCGCGTCTTCGAGAGCCGCCTGGAAGCGGTGTCGCGCAAGGTCCGCGAAGGCAACGCCCTGGCCCAGTCGCTCGACGAGACGGGGCTCTTCTCGGACCTCGCCCTGGAGATGATCAAGGTGGGAGAGTCGACCGGGGCCCTCCAGGAGATGCTGGAGAACGTCTCGCAGTTCTACGACGAAGAGATCGACAACAGCCTGCAGACGATCGAGGCGCTGCTCGTGCCGGTGATGCTGGTGGTGATGGGGGCCATCATCGCGTCGATTCTGCTGGCGATCTACCTGCCCCTCATCAAGAGTTACGGCATGCAAGGGCGCTAGGCGCCCCCGAACGCGGATCCCGGCGAGGAGCCGGGAGCTTCCGACGAGGTGAATCGTGGCCGCAAGACAGGAAACCAAGACGGCGCCGGTGGTGACCCGGGAGGAGTCCCGCGATCCGCTGGCCGACCGGAAGCGCGACGAGACGCTTTCCGAGGATCTCCACGCCCAGCGGATCGCGGAGCGGCTCAAGGTGCCCTACGTCGATCTCAAGGAATTCCAGATCGACGCCGACCTGTTCCGGTCGATTCCGGTCGATTTGATGTTCCGCTACAACTTCTTCCCCTGGAAGATGGAGGAGGGCCGTCTGGTGGTCGTGATCTCCGACCCCAGCAACGTCCTGATGATGGACGAGCTGGAGCTCCTGCTGGGCCGCCCGATCGTGCCGACCGTCGGAAGCCCCTCGGCCATCCAGGAGATCCTGAAGAAGAGCGAGTCGTCCCAGCGCGTCCTCGAAGAGGCCACCGAGGAGTTCAAGCTCCAACTCGTGCAGGAGGACGAGGACGGCGAGGACCAGCTCACGATCGACAAGCTGACGTCGGACCAGAGCCCGATCGTGAAGCTCGTGGACACCACCATCTTCAACGCCCTCCAGCGCCGCGCCTCGGACATCCACATCGAGACGCGGGACCGGGAGGTGATGATCAAGTACCGGATCGACGGAGTCCTCCACAACGCGATGGAGCCGATCGACAAGAAGTTCCACTCTACGATCATCTCGCGGATCAAGGTCATGTCGGAGCTGGACATCGCCGAGAAGCGGATCCCGCAGGACGGGCGCTTCAAGCTGAAGATCCGGGGGAGGGCGATCGACTTCCGCGTCTCGATCATGCCCAGCGTGCACGGCGAGGACGCCGTGATCCGAATCCTGGACAAGGAGTCGGTGAACCAGGAGTTCGCCGAGCTGCGCCTCGACGTCCTGGGGTTCACCGCGGAGGACCTGAAGAAGCTCCGGAAGTTCATCCGGGAGCCGTACGGGATGATCCTGGTGACCGGACCCACGGGAAGCGGCAAGACGACGACGCTGTACGCCGCCCTGTCGGAGATCAAGAGCATCGAGGACAAGATCATCACGATCGAGGATCCGGTGGAGTATCAGCTGCAGGGGATCACGCAGATCCCGGTGAACGAGAAGAAGGGGCTGACCTTCGCCCGCGGGCTGAGGTCGATCCTGAGGCACGACCCCGACAAGATCATGGTCGGGGAGATCCGCGACGAGGAGACGGCGCAGATCGCGATCCAATCGGCGCTCACCGGCCACCTGGTGTTCACCACCGTCCACGCGAACAACGTGGTTGACGTCCTCGGCCGCTTCCTGAACATGAAAGTCGAGCCGTACAACTTCGTGTCGGCGCTGAACTGCATCGTGGCGCAGCGTCTCGTCCGCCTGAACTGCCCGAAGTGCTGCCATCCGGTGCGCTACGCCCGGCCGATCCTCGAGGAGGCGGGAATCGACGCGAACCAGTACGCCGAGCACGTGTTCCAGGAGGGGAAGGGATGCCTGGACTGCAACGGCACCGGCTACAAGGGCCGGATGGCGATCGCGGAGATCCTCGACATGTCGGATCGGATCCGCCAGCTGATCCTGGATCGGCGATCGGCCGCCGAGATCAAGAGGGCCGCCCGTGAAGAGGGGATGGTCTTCATGCGCGACGTGGCGGTGGCGCGCGCCCTGGAAGGCGTGACGACGCTGCGCGAAATCAACAAAGTGACCTTCGTGGAGTAGGGAGAACGTGCCCCTGCCGTCTTGGGAAAGCGTGGTTCAGCGACTCGGCCTGGCGCCGGGCCCCCGGCCGGCGCGCCTGAGGCCCCGCCTGCCTTCGACGGCGGCCCACGTGTCGGCGGGACACGTCTCCGCCGTGCGTCTCGGCGGCTCGGCGCCGGGAAAGAGGGGATCGGCGGAGCGCCCGAGGGTCGTGGCACACGCCGAGGCGGAAATCCCGGGCGCCGCCTCGCTTTCCTTCACGGGACCTTCCCAGCTCCTGGATTTGACGCCCCTGTCGCGGGCGATCGAGTCGGTGCTCGCGACGGTCGCGCCGCGGGAGAGCCGGATTTCCGTGGTGCTGCCCGACCCGGCCGCGCGGGTGTCGCTCCTGAGGTTCGGCCGCCTGCCGGCGACGCGGCAGGAGGTGGCCGACCTGATCCGCTTCCGGATGCAGAAGGTCCTTCCCTTCCGGGTGGAGGAGGCTTCCCTGGACTTTCAGCTCCTCTCCGACGCGGACGGCGAGGAGACGGAGTTCCTCGCCGTCCTGATTCAGCGCCCGGTCCTCTTCCAGTTCGAGCGCCTGTTCAGCGCCCGGGATCGGATTCCCGGCCTGGTAGACCTGGAGAGCTTCAATCTCGCGAACCTCCTCGCCCGCACCGGCGGGACCGACGGGGAGGAGGCCGGGGATCGCGCCCTCGTCAACGCCGCCTCGGGCTACCTCACCGTCCTCTACTTCCGGAACGGACTCTTGAACTTCTACCGCTGCAAGCCGCTCGCCGAGGAGGAGCGGGCGCTGCCGGAACGGCTGCACGGCGCGCTGCGGCGGGAGATGGCCTCCTGCGCGGCCTACTACCGCGAGCACCTTGCGGGAGCGGGATTCTCCGAGGCGGTGGTGCGGGTGGTCGAGGGAGATCCGGCAGTGGTCCTGGGTATCGTCCAGGAGGAGATGGGGTGCCGAGCGCGCCCCCTGGATCCTTCCCGCGCGGCCGTCCTTCCGGCGGGCGCGGATCCGGCGGATCCGAGGTGGCAGCGCCTGGCTCCCGCTTTGGGGGCGGCGATGGGGAGGCCGGCGTGAGGGCGATCGACATCAATCTGGCGACGCGCCCCTTCCGGAACAACACCCTTCTCTGGACGGGCTTCGGTTTCGCGGCGCTGACCCTGGCGGCGCTCACCGTCGTGAACGTCTGGGTTTTCCTCGGATACGGGAGCACGATGCGCCAGCACCGCCAAGACTTCACCTCCAAGGAGCAGCGCCGGGACTCGCTGGCCCGGGACGAGAGGCTCCTGAGCGTCAAGCTGACGAAGCTCGACTTCAAGGGACTGGCGGTGCAGTCGGAGTTCGCCAACGACGCGATCCGCCGCCGGACCTTCTCGTGGACGCGCCTCTTCAACCGGCTCGAAGGAGTGGTTCCGCCGACCGTGATGATGACCGCCATCCGTCCCGAGATCCAGGCAGACGGGATCTCGATTGTCGCGGAAGGTACGGCGAAGGATCAGGAAGGGCTCCTCCAGTTCGAGGAGAACCTGATCCGCGACCTCCACTTCGCGCGGATCTATCCGGGGAGCGAGCGGCGGGAGCAGCGAGGGCAGGATCTCCGGTTCTCCCTGAAATTCGACTACGTTCCCGAGAGCCCCGGGGCCGCCGGATCGGTGACGGCGGCGGAGAAGGAGCCGATTCCGCCGAAGGAGCCGGCCCCCGCCGGCCCGGCCAGCGGCGACGCGAGCGCTCCGGCGCCGGCTCCCGCGGCAAGCCCGCCGGCTCCGCCTCCGAAGGTGGTCTCTACTCCGCCGATCGTGTCGGCGGCGGCCGCGCCCCTTCCCGCCGAGAGCAAGCCGGCGCCGGGGCCCGCCGTCACCCCGGCGGCGCCTCCGGCCGGCGGCGAAAAGAGCGCCGCCACCGAGAAGCCCCCCGCTCCGGCGCCCGGGCCCGCCACGCGCCAGCCCCCACCTCGAGCCGGGAGGCCCGCCTACAAGCCGGGGCAGATGAAAGGGGCGCGCGAGCGGGGAGCGGGCGGCCCGATGGGCCGGGTCGCGCACCGCGCGGCGGAGATGGAGGCGGCGGCCCGCTTCACCAATCAGCCCGTTCAGGCGGTTTTCGACTACTTGATGAAGAACCGCGGCATGACGTTTCTGTTCTCGGGCGACTTGGACTTGAGACAGAGAGTCACGATCGACCTGAACGACAAGGAGGAGGTGCAGATCGTCGAGCAGCTCGCCAAGCTGCTCGACTGCCAGATCAACCAGGAGGGGCCGCATGCCTACCGTCTCGCCCTCAAGGCGGGGGGCGAGCCTCTGGAGGAGCCGCCGGTCGAGGTCGAGCCGGCGCCGGACGACACGCCGGGCGACGAGGCGCCGCCGGAGAATCCCCCTCCGGAGGAGCAGCCGTGAGCGCGGCGCCCTTCGGGGGCCTGTCCTCGCGGTTCGACATCCGCGAGGAGAAGCTGCGTCTAGCCCTCGTCCTGGCGGCGGTCGCCGGGCTCAACCTGATCCTCTACCTGACGATGAGCCTTCCCCGAATCCACCGGGAGTCGGTGGAGCAGCGGCGCGTGGAGGCGCTGACCCAGAGCCTGAGCGAGCTCTCCCGGCGGGTCGGGATCATGAAGGATCTCGATCGACGATTCGGCCGCGAGAAGGGGAAAGTGGACATCTTCTACAACGATCTGCTCGGCACCAAGGACGCGCGGATGATCCGCATCCAGAGGGAAGTGCGGGCCATCGCCGCGTCGCTCGGCATGGATCCCGAGAGCATCGCCTATCAGCCCGAGTTCCTGGAGAAGGTGGGGTTGGTGCGGTTCACCATCGGCGTGCCGCTGGCGGGCGACTACCGGAATCTCCGGCAGTTCATCAGCAAGATCGAGAACTCGCAGAACTTCCTCACGATTGACAGCGTCACGCTGGGCGGCTCGAAGGAGGGAGGAGCCTTGCTGGACCTGAACATCCAGCTCTCGACCTTTTTCAACGCCCCCGAGCTGAAGACGATTCCGGCGGCCGCGAAGCCGGCAGGGAAGACGTGATGCCGGCGCTCGACCTGCAGAAGCACCGGCGCGAATTGATTCTGGGGGGGGTGCTGGTGGCGACCCTGGCCTTTTTCCTCTATTACCGCGCCGGGAGCTCCGAGGCGGGAGCCGGGGAGCAGGCGGTCTTCGTCACGGCCCCGCCTGCCGCCGTGACCAAGGCGCTCGCGCAGCTCTCCTCCGTCAAGCTCCCGAGCGTCATGCTGGACCGGCTGCAGGAGGGGAAGGCGCCGTACGATCCGACCCAGCGAAACATCTTCCGCTACGGCAACATTCCGCCCCCTCCGCCGAGTCCGGAGGAGCTGGCGCGGATCGACGAGGCGCGGCGGCAGGCCGAGGCGGCGCGCCAGGCGGCGATCCGGGCGGAGCAGGAGAACCTGTTGCGGCAGAAGGCCGACGAGGAGGCGCGGGCGAAGCTGCCCCCCATCGATCCCTCGACCGGCCTGCCGTTCGGGCAGACTCCCCCGCCCCCGCCGCGCCCCTCGCCGCCGGCGATCTCCCTGCGCTATTCGGGGGTGCTGGGCGCGGCGGAGAACCGGATGGCGGTGCTGTACAGCGGGCAGGACGTGATCCTGGCCCGCGTCGGAGACACGGTGGAGAAACAATTCAAAGTGCTCGATATAGGCTATGACTGGGTTAAGATCGGATACGTAGACCCCCAGTTCGCGGACCAGTATCAGAAACTCCGGATGGGACCGTGACGCGGGGGCTTTTTTTCGCAACGGGCGACCCAGCGAGGCAAACGCGATGACCAAGCGAAGCCGGGCAACCTCCGGGAAGCTGCGGAGGGCGCGCGCGCTCTCCGGAGTTCTCCTGCTCCTGACGCTCCTCCTCACCGCGGCCTGCGCCTCCTCCAAGGCCTTCCATGAAGGTGAGAAACTCGCGGAGGCGGAAAACTGGGACCAGGCGGTCCTCGCTTTCTCCAAAGCGCTCTCCCAGAGTCCCGGGAACACGCAGTACAAGGTGGCGCTCGCCCGGGCGCGGCTGCGCGCCTCCCAGGAGCACTTCGATCGCGGCAAGAAGTACCTGGCTGCGGGGCAGCTGGAGCCGGCGATGGCGGAGCTGCAGCAGACGGTCTTCCTCGATCCCAACAACCAGTACGCCGCCGACGAGCTGAACAAGGCGATCAAGGAATACCAGCGGCGCCGGGGCGAGGAGCAGTCCGACATCGAGAAGATGAAGGAGCGGGCCAGGCTCGCCGGACGGGTCACGCCGCGGCTGAACCCGAAATCGAACATTCCGATCGTCCTGAAGTTCAAGGACGAGACGGCGAAGAACGTCTACGACGCCCTCAGCAAGGCGAGCGGCATCAACTTCCTCTACGACGAGCGGGTCGATCTGAACAAGAAGGTGAACATCGATCTGGTCGACGTGAACTTCGCCAAGGCGCTCGAGATCCTGATGGCCCAGAACAAGCACTTCTACAAGATCTGGGACGAGAACACGATCATGATCGCCGACGACAACCAGCAGAAGCACAAGGAATACGACGATCTGGTGATCCAGACCTTCTACCTGAGCAACGCCGACGTGAAGGACGTTCAGGTCCTGCTGCGCTCCCTGCTCGACGCCCGGCAGCTGGCGCAGAACGACCGGCTCAACGCCATCACGATCCGCGACACTCCGGATCGGGTCCAGGTGGCCGAGAAGATCATCGAGGCCAACGACAAGGCGAAGGCGGAGCTGGTGGTCGACGTGCAGCTCCTGGAGTTCAACCGGAACCTCCTGCAGAACCTCGGGATCGATCTGACCGGGGGATCGAGCGGGGGAACGGGGAAGTCCCTGACGATCGGCTACACCGGGGGAACCTCCGTCCCGCTGAACAACCTGGGGCTGCTCAATCAGCTCGGCAACTACAGCGTCGGCCCTATCCCGGCCGTGATCCTGAACTTCCTGCTCACCGACGCCGACGCCCAGGTCATCGCCAAGCCGCAGCTGCGGGTCTCCGAGGGGGAGAAGGCGTCGGTGAAGATCGGCGACCGGATCCCGATCCCCACGACGACGTTCAACACGACGCAGACCGTCGGCGGCACGGTGGTGCCGATCACCTCCTTCACCTACCAGAACGTCGGGATCAACATCGACCTCGAGCCGCGGGTCCACCACAACAAGGAAGTCACGCTCAAGCTCAAGGTCGAGCTCTCGTCGCTTGCGGGCTCCGTCAACGCGGGCGGCGGCGTCACGCAGCCGATCATCGGGACCCGGGAGATCGAGACCCAGATACGTCTGAAGGACGGCGAGACCAACCTCCTCGCCGGGCTGATCCGCCGGGAGGAAAGGACCTCCTTAAGCGGCGTGCCGGGTCTGACCCAGATCCCGGTCCTCAAGCGCTTGTTCGGAAGCACCGAGACGACGGTCCAGCAGACCGACATCGTCCTGACCCTGACGCCCCACATCATCCGGATCCCCGACATCACCGCCACCGACCTCAAGCCCTTGTGGATCGGGACCGACCAGGACGTGGGGCTCCGCGGCGTGTCGCGCACCAGCCCGTTCGGGGCGCCTTTCGAGCCCGACGGCTCCGAAGAGGAGAGCCGCGAAGAAGACGCGGCGGGCGCCTCGCTGGGGGTCATGGTTCCGGGCGCGCCGCTGGCGGGACGCATCGAGCCGCAGCCTGCCGAGCCGGGCACGCCGCCGAGCGATGGATTCGGCAGCAAGGAAGCGATCTCCAAGGGGGAGGCGCCGCCGACGCCGCAGCCGCCGGCGCAGGCCTTCGTCACTTTCAGCCCGACCAGCTTCCTCAGCCACGCCGGGGACACGATTCAGGTGCAGGTGCTGCTCAACCAGGGGACGCGAGTGGGAAGCGCTCCCTTCCACGTCGCCTACGATCCGAAGATCCTCCAGTTCGTCAAGGGAGAGGAGGGTGAGTTCCTGAAGCGCGACGGTGCTTCGACCGTCTTCAACGCGCAGGCTTCCTCCCTCAATGAAGTCTTCGTGGCGCTGGCGCGCCTGGGGGTGCCGACCGGGGTCAGCGGCAACGGCGTCCTCTGCACCCTGACGTTCCAGGCGGTCGCCACCGGCAACACCACGCTTTCGTTCAAGGAGTCGTCGGTTCTCGATCCGTCCGGACTGCCGCTGCCGGCCCAGTTCGGACCGGTGGTCCAGGTCAGCATCCAGTAGCGAAGGATGAGACGCGGTGAAGCTTCGAGGAGGAAAAACGAAGGGTCTGACGATCATCGAGGTCCTGGTCGTCATCGCGGTGCTGCTGATCCTGGCGGGGGCGGTGATGCCGCTGGCGAAGGTCACGCTGAAACGCCAGAAGGAGCTGGAGCTGAGACGGACCCTCCGGACGATGCGCGAGGCGATCGATCTCTACAAGCAGTATTCCGACACGGGGCAGATCGAGAAGGAGGGACTCGACTCGGAAGGGTATCCGCCGGATCTCGACACGCTGGTGAAGGGCGTGCCCCAGGTGGGAACCACGAAGAAGTTCAAGTTCCTTCGCCGGATTCCGGTCGATCCCTTCACGCACAAGGCGGAATGGGGGCTCCGCTCGTACCAGGACGAGCCCGACTCTCATTCCTGGGGAAGGCAAAACGTCTACGACGTCTACACGCTGCATTCCGGCAAGGCGCTGGACGGCACCGAATACGAGGATTGGTGAAGTCGTGAAGTCCATAGGTGGCGCGAGGAATCGGCCGCGGGCGGCGGATTCAGGGGAAGGGGGCTTCACGCTCCTGGAGCTGCTGATCGTCGTGGCGCTCATCGGGATCCTCACGGCCATCGTGGTCCCGACTTTCACGAAGACCCCCACCAAGGCCAAGGAAGCGGTCCTCAAGGAGGACCTGTACACGCTCCGGGACGTCATCGATCAGTACTTTTCAGACAAAGGGAGATACCCCGCAACGCTCGAGACGCTGGTGGAGGAAGGCTACCTACGCAAGATCCCGGTGGATCCCTTCACCGAGTCGTCCGACACCTGGCAGATCGAGATGGCCGACTCGGGCGAGGAGGGCAGCGAGGAGGCGGGGGGGGTCTACGACGTCCACAGCGGCTCGACCAGCACGGCGCTGGATGGAACCACTTATTCAGAATGGTGAGATAATGTCTCAGAAGGGTCGGGAAAGGGGGATGGGTCTCATGAAGCACCGCACATCGTTGTTCTTGGCCGCTCTGGCCGCGGGTTTCCTGGCGCTGGCCAATTGCAATCGGGGTGATCAGGTCGCCCCCGAAGGAGCCACGATCGACTTGGCGGCGACACCATCCACCATCGTCACCAGCGATAGCCCCGTGTGCCTTGCACTCCTGAGCGTCTCCAAGTGCGGGACCTCCGATATCGTAGCGACGGTGAGCAGCGCCGTGGGGGTGCCGATGGCCGACCAGGACGTGCGCTTCACCAATACAGCCGGTCTGCTGTTCACTGGAACGACGGATAATCCTCAGCCCGCCGCGAACATCCCCATCCGAACCGACGACTTCGGGAACGCCCATGTCAGGCTCATCAGCGGTGCGTCGAGCACGGTGAATGCCCGGTCCGGGAAGGCCCTAGGAAGCCTGAGTCTTCAGGTCACGGCGGCCAACATCAGCCTAATTACCTTGGAACAGGACACGAGCGGCGATGACCCGGAGTGCTCGACGACTCCGCTCGAGATCAACAATTGCGACGATCACATCTGCCTGCTGGCCACTGTCTTGGACGATCATGGCCAGGGAATTCCGAACCTTTCGATCCAATTCAGACTGCAGAACGCCACCGGCACGAACTCTTTCACCGGCGCTTTCCAGCCCTCCCAGCCCGTCACCGATGATCCCGACGGCATCGCGCGCACGACGCTCACCGCCAACCTCAATGATTGTTCAACCAAGTGCACGAATTTCAAGTGCGATGGAGTCCAGGTCGTCGCCTTCACGACGGGAGGCGCCGAAAGCTCACCGCTGACCTTCACGATCGCAATTCAGTGAGGAGAAGGGCGGAAATGTTTTTCAAGAACACCACGGGACCCCCAGGGCGGAACTCCGGAGAGTCGGGCCACCTGCTTCTGATCGTCATGATGGGACTGACCGTCATGGCGATCATGCTGGCGGCGGCCGTCCAGCAGTGGAGCACCGTCCAGAGGCGGGAGAACGAGAAGGAGCTGATCTTCCGGGGCAATCAATACGTCAAGGCGATCCGGCTCTACCAGAAGGAGCACGGGGGTGCGCTCCCCACCTCGCTCGAGAGCCTGGCCGAGCCGGGCCCGCGCGGACTCCGCTACATCCGGAAGTTGTTCCGCGATCCGATGAGCCCTCCGGAGGGGAAGTGGGGAATCCTCCTCGCCGATCCCTCCGGGAAGGGCTATATCAATCCGAATGCTCCGCCGCCCCCGGAGGAGGGGGTGGAGGGGCTGGAGGATCTGGGCAAGGGGCTGAGCCCGAGCAAGCTCGACAAGGCGCTGCACACTTCTTCGATCCAGAACACGGCGAAGGAGAAGAGATTTGCCTACGAGTCGGGCGGGTCGGCCTTTACGGCGGGGCCCGCCCGCGATTCCCAGGATTCCGACTTGTCGGACAAATCGGTCACGGCGCCCGGCCAGCCGGTCGGACCGATCGTCGGCGTCGTCAGCCTCGCGGATTTCTCCAGCAGCTTTCGAATCTGGAGGGACCACGAAAGCTACGGCGAATGGGCTTTCAACATCTTCGAGACGGGCGACGGGCAGAACACGCAGCAACAACCCCTGGCCCCCGTGGCGACGCCGGGGAGCGGCATCGGCCCGGGAGGATCCCAGACCATCCTCGGAGGAGCAGGCGGGCCGGTCGGCGGGAGCGCCCCCAACATCGGATTTCCCGGGAAACCCAAGAAGTAAGCCCCTTTCCGTCTGGCGGCGCCCGGCCGGCGCGCCCGCCACATCCGATCCCGGTCAGTGATGCCCCTCGTGACCGGGCATCGAGGCGGCCGACGGGGAAGCGTGACCCCGCAGGCGCACAAAGAGGTGGAACGCCTTGGGGCTTCCGCCGTAGAAGGGATCGAGCTCCGAGGGGAATCGATAGATCGTCGCATCCGCCCCGAGCCCCACCTCCAGGCTGCGAAGCGCCCCGAGATTCCGCGTATATCCAGCCGTCAGGGCGTCGATCGTGAACGACTCGATCCCCGCCGAGGCGAAGGCGGCTTCCTGGGCTGGGTCGTCGGCGAACAGCTCGTCGCGATCCAGGCGCTCGAGCCGGCCGAAGAGAAAATGGCGGTCCCGGAACTTCCAGGTCCCTTCCTCCAGGTAGGAATTCAGCCGCAAGCCCCCTTGCCGGTCGTTTCTTCCCCAGACGAAGCCAAGGTCCAGGCCGCCGCCTTCGATCGGCCTTCCGAAAATGAGGGAGGCCGTGGTGCGGGTGACGTCGCCAGGCGCGTGCGCCTCGGGATCCTTCAGCCTGCCGCGTGAGACCTGAGCCACCCAGTCGCGCGTCGGGCGGAAGCTGAGGCGCCCCGACCACGAATCGATCGACCCCTGCTCGATGTCCCAGCGGTGATCGTCGGGCTCCTGGCCATGGAAGCCGCTCCCTTCCAGCCGCCAGCGGCCCGCATCCCAGCCGGCGGTCAGGACGTCGGCGGCGATGTGCGTCGAGTCTTGCAGGTGGTGGCCTAGGACCGCCGTCGGATTCTCGGCGCTGCTCGAGCGATGGGGAAAGGCGGCGGGGCCGAGCGCCGGATCCCCGACGAGCGCCGCATAGAGCAGCAGCGAAGTTCGCGCCGTCACCCTTCGCGCATAGGCGGCGGCGAGCTCCATGAAGGAATCGTGCGGGTGCTGGCCGTCCACGATCGGCACGCCGTCGTGCTCCTCCCCCGTCTGAAAGAGGAGCGGATAGAAACCGCGGCGGATCGTCAGGGGATCGAGGCTCAGCATGCCGCGCAGCATGAAGGCCCCCTCGCCGGCGCGGCGCGCGGCGGAGAGCATTCCCCAGTTGGCGGAGACGAGCCGATCCGCTCCCCGGGGGCCACTCTGCACGATCCCGGTCAGGAAGGCCGCGCCGTGCAGCATCGGCATCCACCTCCCGCGCCCCGCCGTGGCGTGATGGGGGGCACCGGAGGAAGGATTCAGGGAAGTCCCGGAGGCGAGCTCCGACAGCAGCGCGATCGGATCGCGAGATTCATCCGCCCGGACGGAGCCCGTCGCGGCGGCATCGACGCGCTCCGCGCTCCCCGCCCGGGGCGGCGAGAAGGCATTCGCCGGGAAAAAGCGCCGCGATCGCCACCGGCAGGATAGCGATCGGGAGCTTACGGGGCATCGCTCTCTCCTTCTTCGAGGTCGAGGATTATAGCGGCTCGGCGCCGCCGAGAGGGAGCGGAGACGATGTGCTATACTTCGGCTCCGTTCCCGGGGCCTCGGCGCGGGAACCCTCGTACAGCCTCTCACATCCGCGCCCGGAAAGACTAAAGACTAATGGAATTGATTCAAAAGAAAGTACTTGGCAACGGTCTCACGGTCGTGACCGAGAAGATGCCGAATCTTCGCTCGATTTCGCTGGGAGTCTGGCTCAAGAAGGGCTCGCGGCACGAATCGGCCGCCGAGAACGGCATTTCCCATTTCATTGAGCACCTTCTATTTAAGGGCACAGCCAACCGGAGCGCCCAGGAGATCGCCCTGACGATCGACTCGATCGGCGGGCAGATCGACGCCTTCACGGCCAAGGAATACACCTGCTTTTACTCGAAGGTCCTGGACGAGCATCTTCCCGTGGCGCTCGATCTCCTCTCCGACATCGTGCTCCACCCCAACTTCGATCCCGCCGAGATCGAAAAGGAGCGCAAAGTCATCTTCGAGGAGATCCGGATGGTGGACGACACCCCGGACGAGCTCGTCTACGATCTCTTCAACCAGCACCTGTGGCCCGACCACCCGCTCGGACGCCCGATCCAGGGTACGATCGAATCGGTCACGGCGATGACTCCCGGGATCATCGGGCGCTACTTCAAGGAAAGCTACCAGCCGGGGAACCTGCTCATCACCGCGACGGGAAACCTCGAGCATGAAACTCTGGTGGGCGAGATCCGCCGGGCCTTCGAGCCGCTGGCGAACGGCGCGCCGCCGCCGGTGTCGACCCCGCCGAGACTGCAGCCGGGCATTCTGGTGAAGGAGAAGAAGGAGCTGGGTCAGGTGCACGTCTGCCTGGGGGTGAGAAGCCTGCCGCTGGCCCACGAGGCCCGGTTCCAGGAGTACGTCCTCAACACCCTGCTGGGGGGGACGATGTCGAGCCGCCTCTTCCAAGACATCCGCGAGGAGCGGGGTCTCGCCTACAACGTCTTCTCTTCGGTGAACTCCTTCATGGACACCGGCTATCTGATGGTCTACGCCGCCACGTCCCCCGAATCGGCGGAGCAGGTCGTGCGGCTGATCCAGGAGGAGTTCAAGGTCCTCAAGGAGAAAGCTCCCTCCGAGCGGGAGATGAAGATGGCGCGCGATCACCTCAAAGGGAGCCTGATGCTCAGTCTCGAGAGCAGCTCCAGCCGGATGTCGAACCTGGCGCGGCAGGAAGTCTATTTCCACCGTCCCTTCACCCTGAACGAGATCCTCGAGGGGATCGACCGGGTGCGGGCGGAGGAGGTGCGCGCGCTCGCCGAGATGATGTTCGACCGCTCGGCGTGCGCCATGGCGGTTCTGGGGAACACCTCCCGGTTCCGCCTGACCGAGGACGATCTTTCATTCTGAGCGGACCCTGGCGGGTCCGAGACGTTCCAACTCCGGACGGCGAACTCTCGGATGGGACATCCCGTAAACGATGACCTTTCCCCCGTGCAGGTCCTGATCCGCCGGATCGATCCCGGCTCCGATCTTCCGCTGCCCGCCCGCGCCACCGAAGGGTCCTCGGGCCTCGACCTCCGTGCCAGCATCTCCGATCCCGTCGTCCTCCCTCCGGGGGGTCGCGCCCTGATCGGGACGGGCGTCGCCATCGCCTTGCCCGCCGGGACGGAGGCGCAGATCCGCCCGCGCAGCGGGCTCGCGGCGAAGCACGGAATCACCCTGCTGAACAGCCCGGGGACGGTGGACAGCGATTACCGGGGAGAAATCCGCGTCGTGGTCGTGAATCTCGGCGAGGCGCCGTTCACGATCCGCCGCGGGGATCGAATCGCGCAGATGGTCGTGGCGAGAACCGCGCCGGCGAGGCTTCTCGAGGTGGGAGAGCTTCCGGTCACCCGGCGCGACGCGGGAGGCTTCGGGCACACGGGAAGCGACTGAGGAGTCGCGCGCATGCGCCTGGCGGTCCTGGGAAGCGGAAGCGAAGGGAACGCGGTCTATCTGGAGGCGTCGGGGACGAAGATCCTCCTCGACGCGGGCTTCTCCTGCCGGGACCTGGAGGCCCGCCTCACGGCGCTCGGCGTCGACCCGGCGCGCATCGACGCGATCCTGCTCAGCCACGAGCATGGGGACCATTCCCGGGGAGCGGCGCGGTTCGCCGGGCGCTTCCGGACGATCGTCGCGGGGACGAAGGCGACGCTGCGGAGCGCCGGACTGCGGAGCGACACCTGCCGGCTGCTCGCTTTCGAGCCCGGCGAGCCCTTCCGCATGGGGAGCTTTCGAGTGGCGACCGCACGCGTCTCGCACGATGCCGCCGATCCCGTCGGTTTCCGCGTGGAGGCCGGAGCGGAGCGCATCGGCTTCGCCCTCGATCTCGGCAGGTCGACCGAGGCGATTCGCGATCTTCTGGCGGGCTGTCAGACGCTCATCCTGGAAGCGAACCACGACACGGAGATGCTGGAACAGGGACCCTACCCGCGCGAGCTCAAGACCAGGCTCCGAGGCCCGCACGGACACCTTTCGAATGGCGAGGCGGCGGACCTGCTCGGGGAGGTGGCGGGAGGATCGACCCGGACGGTCGTCCTGGCCCATCTGAGCCGCACGAACAACCGGCCGCATCTGGCGCACGCCGCGGCGCAGTCGGCTTTGCGCGCCAGGGGCTCGGCGGCGCGCCTGGTGGTGGCCGACCCCTATCCGGCGGCAAGATGGATCGAGTCCTGAGCGGCGGGGGCGACCCCGGGAGGAGACGCCGTTGATCCCACGCTACACGCGCCGGGAGATGGGGGAAATCTGGAGCGACGCCCATCGCCTGGCGAAATGGCTGGAGGTGGAGTTGGCGGTCTGCGACGCCCTCGCGGAGGCCGGCGAGATCCCGAGGGAGGCGGCCGCGACGATCCGTGCGAAGGCGGCGTTCGACGTGGAGCGGGTGCTGGAGATCGAGCAGAGCGTCCAGCACGACGTAATCGCCTTCCTCACGAGCGTCGCGGAGCACGTGGGACCCGATTCCCGGTTCATCCACCTGGGCCTCACGTCGTCCGACGTGGTGGACACCGCGAACGCCCTGCTGATGCGGGAGGCGGCGGATCGGATCCTCGGCGGGATCGACCGGCTCCTCGGAATCCTGAAACGGCGCGCGTTGGAGCACCGGCGGACGCCCTGCATCGGCAGGACGCACGGGATGCATGCCGAGCCCACCACGTTCGGATTGAAGCTGGCTCTCTTCCACGCGGAGTTCTCCCGCGCGCGGGAGAGGGTGGTCCGGGCGCGCGAGGCGATCTCCGTCGGCAAGATCTCGGGGGCCGTCGGGACGTTCGCGCACCTCGATCCCGACATCGAGGAGAGGGTCTGCGCCGCCCTGGGCCTCCGCCCGGCGCCCATCTCGAACCAGGTGATCCAGCGCGACCGGATCGCGGAGTATCTCGCCGCCCTGGCCATTCTCGCGGCCTCGATGGAGAAGGCGGCCACCGAGATACGCCATCTGCAGCGCACCGAGGTGGCGGAGGTCGAGGAGCCTTTCGGCGGCCGCCAAAAAGGCTCGTCCGCGATGCCTCACAAGCGCAACCCGGTCGGATGCGAGCAGGTCTGCGGCCTGGCGCGGGTGATCAAGGGCCATGCGCTCGTGGCGCTGGACAACGTCGCCTTGTGGCACGAGCGCGACATCAGTCATTCCTCCGCCGAGCGGGTGATCCTGCCCGACGCGACGATCCTGGCCGATTACATGCTGCACCGCCTCGGCGGCATCCTGGAAGGGATGGCGGTCCATCCCGAGGCGATGGCCCGCAACCTGGAGGCCACCGGCGGCCTGATCTATTCCCAGGAGGTTCTGCTCGCCCTGGCGCGCGCCGGAGTGGCGCGCGAGGAGGCTTACCTCTGGGTCCAGGAGGCCGCCCGGCGCTCCCGCGAGGGACAGGGGAGCTTCCGCGCCAACCTCGCGTCGCAGGAAGGGATCCGGACGCACCTTCCGGCGGCCGCTCTGGAGAGCTGCTTCGACTTGAACCGTCAGCTGCGGCACGTGGACCGGATCTTCCGGCGCGTGTTCGGCGAGCAGGCCTTGGAAAAGGGGACATCGGGATGAAGGTCAAAGTCACCGTGATGTACAAGAGCGGCGTCCTGGATCCCCAGGGGAAGGCGATCCTCGGGGCGCTTCACCGTCTCGGCCACACGGAGGTCACCGACGTCCGGGCGGGCAAAGTGCTCGAGCTGAGCCTCCCGAAGCTGCCGAAGGGGCAGCTCGAGAAGAAGATGAAAGCGATGTGCGAGGAGCTGCTGGCCAACCCCGTCATCGAGGACTTCCGGTTCGAGACGGCGGAATGAACGGAGTTTCGCTGTGAAGTTCGGCATCGTCGTCTTTCCGGGATCGAATTGCGAGCACGACTGCTATCACGTGGTGAAGCACGTGCTCCGCCAGGACGCGAGCTTCCTGTGGCACAAGGACAAGACGCTCTCGGGAAGCGACTGCGTGATCCTGCCGGGGGGGTTCGCGCATGGCGACTACCTGCGCTGCGGCGCCATGGCGAAGCTCTCGCCCATCATGGAGGCGGTGGGGCGCTTCGCGCGCGAAGGAGGGCCGGTGCTCGGGATCTGCAACGGCTTCCAGATTCTCACGGAAGCGGGACTCCTGCCGGGAGCGCTGGTGAGAAACCGGAGTCTGCAGTACCTCTGCGCCGATCTCCACCTGAGGGTGGAGTCCCGCGAATCTCCGTTCACCCGGATCTTCCAGCCCGGCCAGGTGCTGCGCATGCCGGTGGGCCACGGGGAGGGATGCTACTACGCTACGCCTTCGGTGCTCAAGCGCCTCGAAGCCGAGGGGCGGATCGCCTTCCGCTACTGCGATCCCAAGGGCGCCTTAGGCGAGGAATCGAACCCCAACGGATCGCTTCAGGCGATTGCCGGGGTCCTGAACGAAAAGGGCAACGTCCTGGGGTTGATGCCTCACCCGGATCGGTGCGCCGAGAAGATCCTGGGGAACGACGACGGCCGGAAGCTGTTCGAATCGATGATCGCCGCGGGGCCGCGGCGCTTCTGAGTGAGCCCGGCGGCCTGACGCCGCCGGGCTGGGGAGGAAGGTTGGTCATCAAGACGATCAAGAAGATGCTCGCGGCCAAGCCGCGGACCGATTTCTCGGAGGCCGGCCGCAACGACCCGTGCCCTTGCGGCAGCGGCAAGAAGTTCAAGAGCTGCCATTACGATCGGGAGATGTCCCGCCGGCGCGAGGCGGGATTCGCCCGCCAGCTCAAGAATCCGAAATGATCGACTTCCCGGCGCCGGAGCCCGAAGTCACGCCGGAGCTGGCCGCCGCCCACGGCCTCACCTCCGAGGAGTACCAAAAGGTGCGGTCGATCCTGGGGCGGGCCCCGAGCTACACCGAGCTCGGGATCTTTTCCGTGATGTGGTCGGAGCACTGTTCGTACAAGTCGTCCCGGTTCCACCTGCGCCGCTTGCCCACCTCCGGAGAGCAGGTCCTGCAGGGGCCCGGGGAGAACGCCGGGGTCATCGACATCGGCGGAGGGCTGGCGGCGGTCTTCAAGATGGAGAGCCACAATCACCCCTCCTACGTCGAGCCGTATCAGGGGGCGGCGACCGGCGTCGGCGGGATCCTCCGCGACATCTTCACGATGGGGGCCCGGCCCACCGCCTCCCTGAACTCGCTGCGCTTCGGCGCCCCGGACCATCCGCGGACCAGGCACCTCCTCGGCGGAGTGGTGGCGGGGATCGCGGGTTACGGGAACTGCATCGGCGTCCCGACGGTGGGAGGGGAGCTCGCGTTTCACCCCGGCTACAACGGGAACATCCTGGTCAACGTGATGAATCTCGGGATCGCCCATGCGAGCCGCATCTTCCGCGGCCAGGCCCGCGGCCCCGGAAACGCCGTCTTCTACGTCGGCTCGCGGACCGGCCGCGACGGGATTCACGGCGCCAGCCTCCTGGCATCGGCCGCCTTCGAGGCCGGCTCGGAATCGAAGCGCCCGACGGTCCAGGTCGGCGACCCCTTCTCCGAGAAGCTCCTGCTCGAAGCCTGCCTGGAGCTGATGAAGACCGACTACATCATCGGAATCCAGGACATGGGCGCCGCCGGCCTGACCTCCTCCTCCGTGGAGATGGCGGGCCGGGGCGGCACCGGAATCGACCTGAACCTGGATCGGGTGCCGCGCCGCGAGGCGGGGATGAGCCCCTACGAGCTGATGCTCTCCGAGTCCCAGGAGCGGATGCTGCTGGTGGCGCGCCGGGGAACCGAGGAGAAGGTCCGCGAGATCTTCCGGAAATGGGATCTGGAGGGAGTGCCGGTGGGCGAGGTGACCGGGAGCGGCAGGCTGCGCGTTCTGTCGCAGGGGAAGGTCGCCGCGGACCTCCCCGTGAAGCCGATCGCGGACGGCGCCCCGGTCCTGCGGCGGCCGCAGGAGCGCCCTTCCTGGCAGGATTCGGCCGCCCACCTCGATCTCTCCCGGATCAAGGACGTCGCCAACCCGGCCAAGGCGCTGAAGACGATGATGGGATCGTTGAATCTCTGCAGCCGGGAGTGGGTCTACCGCCAGTACGACCACATGGTCCGCACCAACACCGTCGTGCGCCCCGGGTCGGACGCGGCCGTCATCCGCATCAAGGGGTCGCATCACGCCCTGGCCCTGACCACCGATTGCAACAGCCGGTATTGCTATCTCGATCCCCGCGCCGGGGCGCGGATCGCGGTGGCCGAAGCCGCCCGGAATCTCGCCTGCTCAGGCGCCGTGCCCCAGGCGCTCACCGACTGCCTGAACTTCGGCAACCCCGAGCGCCCCGAGGTGATGTGGCAGTTCTCCGAAGCGGTGGACGGGATCGCCGAGGCCTGCCGCACGTTGGACATTCCGGTGGTGAGCGGCAACGTCTCGTTCTACAACGAGACCGACGGGAAGGGGATCCCCCCGACGCCGACGATCGGCATGGTGGGCGTCATCGACGACGTGCGCGTGACCACCCAGTCGTTCTTCCAGAGGGAAGGGGATCTGATCGTGCTCCTCGGAGAGCACGGAGAGGAGCTGGGGGGATCCGAGTATCTGTCCCAGATCCATCAGATCGAGGCCGGGGTTCCGCCGAAGCTGGATCTGGCCCGCGAGGAGGCGGTCCAATTGGCCTGCATCGAGACGATCGGCGAGGGGCTGGCGACCTCGGCCCACGACTGCGCCGAGGGAGGGCTGGCGGTGGCGCTGGCGGAATGCTGCTTCCATCCGGCCGGGGGCTTCGGCGCCGAGGTGGCCCTGCCGGCGCCCGGGCGCGCCGACGCGCTGCTGTTCGGCGAGACCCAGTCCCGGATACTCCTCTCCCTGCCGCGAACCGGCCTGGGGCGCGCCGAGAAGATCTTCGCCGAGCGCGAGGTGCCTTACAGCATCCTGGGAAGCGTCGGAGGAAGCCGGCTGAAGATCACGGCGGGCAAGGAGACGTTGCTCCAGGTCGCCGTGGCGGATCTGCTGAAACCGTGGAACGAGGCCCTTCCGGGGTGGATGCTATAATGACCGGGATGAAAAAAGTCTGGTTCGACGACGACCGTTATCACGATCAATGCGGCGTGTTCGGCGTGTTCGGGCATCCGGAGGCCGCCCACCTCACCTACCTCGGGCTCCACGCGCTGCAACACCGCGGGCAGGAGTCGGCGGGCATCGTCTCCTCCGACGGAGCGCGCCTGTTCGCCGAGCGGGGCATGGGCCACGTCGGCAAGGTCTTCTCCAAGTCGAACCTCGAGCGCCTGGCCGGGACCATGGCGATCGGCCACGTCCGCTATTCGACCGCGGGGGAGAGCAAGCTCGTCAACGCACAGCCTCTCCGGATCGAGGGCGGGCGCGGCGAGATGGCCATCGGCCACAACGGCAACCTCGTCAACGCCGCGCGTATGCGCTCCGACCTGGAAAAATCGGGCTCCATCTTCCAGACGACCTCCGACACCGAGATCATCCTCCATCTGATCGCGCGCTCCCCCCGTGAGAACCTCGAGGAGGCGATCGTCGACGCCCTGCAGCAGGTGGAAGGGGCCTACTCGCTCGTCTTCCTGTTTCCCGGGAAGATGGTCGCCGTACGGGATCCGCGCGGATTCCGCCCGCTGTCGCTGGGGCGGCTCGGCTCCGCGACGCTCGTCACCTCCGAGTCGTGCGCCCTGGACCTGATCGACGCCGAGTTCGTCCGGGATCTCCAGCCGGGCGAAATGCTGGTGGTCACGGAAGACGGGACCGCCTCCTATCATCCTTTTCCGGCGGTGGCGCCGTCGCCGTGCATTTTCGAATACGTCTATTTCGCGCGGCCCGACAGCCTGCTCTACGGGCGCAGCGTCAACGTGGTGCGCAAGCGCCTGGGCCGTGAGCTGGCCCGCGAGCAGCCCGCGGCCGCGGATCTCGTCGTGCCGGTGCCCGACTCGGGAGTGTCGGCGGCGCTCGGATACGCGGAGGAGTCGGGGCTGCCGTTCGAATTCGGCCTGGTGCGCAACCATTACGTGGGACGGACCTTCATCGAGCCCCGCCAGTCGATCCGCCATTTCGGCGTCAAGCTGAAGCTCAACACCGTCCGGAACATCATCGCCGGCCGGCGCGTGGTGCTGGTCGACGACAGCATCGTGCGGGGCACGACGAGCCGGAAGATCGTCGCGATGGTCCGGGCGGCGGGGGCCAAGGAGATCCACGTCCGGATCTCCTGCCCGCCGACGACCGGCCCCTGCCATTACGGGATCGACACGCCCCGGCGCTCGGAGCTGATCGCCTCGAGCCACTCGGTCGAGGAGATCGGCAAGTTCATCCAGGCGGACTCCCTCGGCTATCTCAGCCGGGACGGGATGTACCGCGCGGTCGGCGATCTGAAGGCCGATTTTTGCGACGCCTGCTACACGGGGAACTACCCCGTCCCCATTCCGCGCGAGGCGAAGCCGTCCCTGAAGGCCGCCGGAAAACCGGCCCGGTAGCCTCCCCGATGAAGCTCCGAGTCTCCCTGCTGCTGCTCGCCGCCCTCGGGCTGCAGATGCTGCCCGCCGGCGCCGGCTCCTTCTGCCGGGGCTGCGCGGCGCGCGCCTGCTGCCGGGCCGGGGGGCAAGCGCGCTGCTGTCCGCGGATGGCCGCCGGGTCCGCGCGGCCGGCCGAGGCCGGATGCCGGATCTCCTCGTGCGCGGCCGAAAGCCGCGACTCGACCCTTCCTGAGATACGGCCGGCGCGGCTCGCGCCGGCGCCGGCGTGCCCCGATCCGGGCCTCTCCGGCAGGCTCGCGGCCGCGCCGGGGCCGAGCGACGCCACTCCTCCGGCGAAGCCTCCGGCCACGCCTCCTCCCCGCGATCTCCTGGTCTGAAGCGCCGCGCCATCCGATCGATTCCGCCGGCGAGCGAAGAGGTCCCGGCAGGACGGTCGTTGGCCGCCTCAATTCCACGAGAAGCTCAGGAAGGAGCCAGACATGAACCTCCGGCGGATTCTCTGCGCCGCCGTCGCGGCGGCGCTCGTGTCGGCCGCTGTCTCGCCCTGCGAGGCAAGCTGCGGCTCGGCCAACTGCTTTCTCGTCACCGGGACCCAGGAGGGGCTCAACTCCCCCGGGCAGGTGACACTCGACCTGTCGTTCAAATACCTTCCCCAGGACCGCATGCTGCGCGGCAGCCGAAGCGTGGACGAAGTCCTGGTCCCGAAGATCGATTTTGAGAACCGGACCATCGAGCCGGATCACCATCGCGAAATTTCGACCCTCAACCTTCTCGGCGAAGCCGGGCTGAACGTCGGCGTGACGAAACGCTCCACCGTGTCGGTGGTCCTGCCGCTCTACGTCGAGAAGCGGCACGAGCACTTCGACGAAGTCGGGACGCCTGAGGAGCACTTCACCAATGCCGACGGAACCAGCGGTTTCGGAGACGTGCGGGTCCTGGGGCGCTACGCCCTGATTGCGGGGACGCAAAACCTGCTGATCGCGGGAGCCGGGATCAAGGTCCCCACCGGAGCGTACAAGCTTCGCGACGGGGAGGGGAGCATCAACGAGCCCGGCATCCAGCCCGGCTCGGGGGCGACCGACTACCTTGGGACGCTGCACTATGTCCACCAGTGGATTCCGAATCGGTGGGAGTATTTCCTGTCGGGAACGTACCAGCTCCGCGGCGAGAACTCCCTCGACTATCGTTTCGGAAGCCAGACTCTGGCCAATGCCGGGGTCCGCTTCAGCCCGGGATCGCGCCTGGTCCTCAGCCTCCAGCTCAACGGACAGGGGGCGCCCCACGATTCCTACCGGGGCCAGGTCGTGGACGGCACGGGCTCGAGGCAGATTGCGTTGACTCCGGGAATCACGATTTTCGGCTCCTCCGGAATCGGCTTCTACGCCCACGTGGCGGTGCCGGTCTACCAGAAAGTCAACGAGTCGCAACTCGTGCCCCGCACGGCGCTGGCCGTCGGACTGACGGGGACGTTCTAGGAGGCGTCATGAGAATCGGCCGGAGGCTGACGGGGATCGGCGCGGCGCTCCTGGCGGCCTCGTTCCTTGCGATCGCCGGCGTGGGGCCGCAGCCGGGCAGCCTCGCCCCCGATTTCGAGCTCAAGAGCCCCCAGGGAGCGGCCACCCGGCTCTCCTCGCTGCGAGGTCGGATCGTGGTCCTCCATTTCTGGGCGACCTGGTGCCCCCACTGTGTCGAGGAGATGCCGCTTCTCTCGCAGCTGGCCCGCGAGAGTGATCCGCGGCGCGTGACGGTCCTGGCCGTCAATCTCGGCGAGCCGGCGAGAAAAGTCTCGCGCTACCTGCGCTCGCGGCAACTCAGCCTTGACGTGCTCCTCGATGCGCGGGGCAAGGTGGCGAGAGCCTACGGAGTGGCGGGGCTGCCTTCGACGGTGATCGTGGACGCCTCGGGCAGGATCGTGAGGGAGATTTCGATGGGCAGCCTCGATCGCGAGGAATTCCGCCGAACTCTGAAACCCCTGCTCGAAAGAGTGGCACCGGGAGGCGGGCCGATCAAACCAGGAACTTGAGGAGCGCCGGCAGGGCAGCTTCGATTCCGGCGCGGCCGAGATCGTCCAGGAGCGTCGGCCGGCCTTCCTTCCGGGACGGCTGGGAGAGCAGGAATCCGATCGCCAGGGCCGCCGCCGTGCAGCCCAGGGGATGCCGCTCGAACCAGACACGCCAATCCAGCGAAGGGAGGCTGCCGCCCGATTTCAGTTCCTGGAGCGCTTGCTCGAGATCCTCCCGGGCCCGCGCGATCCCGGAGAGACAGGCCTCGATCTCCGGATCGCTCATCGCAGCCGCTCGAGCCACTCGGCATCCCGCTTGAGATCGGCCCGCGTCTCCGCCAGGAAATCGCGCAGCCGGCGCAGCCGCCTCCACCCGGCGCCCAGGAGAAGAAGCCCGGCGACGAGGCAGAATCCCGCCACCAGGAGGAAGCCGGCGGCGGGGGAGTCGAGAAGACGGCCGAGGAACAGCGCCGCACCGGCGCCGGTGAAGATCAAGGCCAGAAGCAAGGCGACCGCCAGGCCGGCCAGGAGGATCGCGGCCACCCGAAGCTCCGCCAAATCCCGCGCCATCTCCATCTGGGCGAGCCGCAGCTTCCCGGAGAGCAGCGAAGACAGGCTCTCGAGGAGACGGGAGAAGACGGAGAGCCGCTGCGCTTCGGGCGGCGGCGGGGGCGGCAGTTTTCCGGCGTCGGCCTCGGGCAAGACGCTACCTCCGCCGCAGGATCTTCCCGAGCAGGAATCCGGCGGCCAGGGCGCCCAGGAGCGTCTTTCCGGGATTCTCCCGGATGTACGCCCGGGCGTCGTGATAGACGTCCTCGAGACTCTTCCTCTTGAGAGCCTCGAGCTTGTCGCGCGAAGAATCCACGATCTCGCGAAGCTTCTCTCCGGCGGCGCCTTCGATCGTCGAAAATCGATCTGCGGCGCTCCGTCCCCCGGTCGAAGCGGACCGGCTCCCCCCCGCGTTTTCTGCATCGGACATGGCTTCCTCCTTGCGCCGGCTGGCGATGGCGACCAAATTATAGATCAGGGCGGGAGAGGTCCGGGGACCCAAGGGCGTGGTAAAATGACTGGCCTTTCCGTCCGGTCGAAAGGCGATGCTCCAAGTCCCCGATCCGGCCCCGTGGCATTCGTCGGCCCCGACAGGTCATGAACCGCAAGAACCCAGTGAAGGAGCAAGCGTGAATCTTGTCCCCGCCCGCAAACGGATCTCCGAGGTTCGTCCCTGGGAACGGGGTTGGTGGAAGCCCTGCAAGGGTAATCTCGGGGTGCTGATCCACCTGGTGACGATCCACGCTCTAGCCCTTGCGGGATTGATTCTGTTCCCCATCCCAGGGTGGAAGGTATTTCTCGTCGCGCTGGGTGCCGTCCTGCTCGGCGGGGCCGGGGTCACCGTCTGCTATCACCGGTATCTCGCCCACAAGACCCTGCGCATGAATCCGATCCTCGAGCAGATCTTGATCTTCTTCGCCGTGGCCAACGGCTCCGGAGCGCCGCTTTCGTGGTCCGCGAATCACCGGGCCCATCACTCGACTGCCGACACGGTGGAGGACGTGAGCAGCCCGCGCTACGGCGGGTTCTGGTGGGCGCACCTGCGCTGGCTGTACCAGTGGCCCGCCGGCGACGTGGAGCGATGGTGCAAGGACCTCGACAAGAAGCGCTACTGGATTTGGAACTACCTCCAGCTTCCCGTGCTCCTGGTGAGCCTGTTCGGAGGGGCCCTCCTGGGCGGCGCGGGCCTCTTCTGGATCGGCCCCATCCGTCTCGTCTATTCCCTGCACATGCAGTGCTTCGTGAACAGCCTGCTGCACCTTTCTCCGAAGCGCAACGTCGAGGGCGAGGATTCCAGTCAGAACATCTGGTGGCTGGGGCCCTTCCAGCTGACGGCCTGGGGCGAGAACTGGCACAAGAACCACCACTCGCTCCCCCGGACCGCGCGGTTCGGCCGGGCCTGGTACCAGATCGACATGGGCTGGTACACCATCTGCCTGCTGCGGAGTCTCGGCCTCGTCTCGCACGTCTACTCCGACGAGGGATCCCCCCGCTCCTGACGCCCGAGGGCCGGGCCTTTTCCGGCGGACGAACCTCCACGCCGGGGTCCGGCGCGCTCGCGCCGGAATTCCTCGCGGATCGCCGCCGCGGCCGCCCTCGTGCCGTTTCTGGCGGCGGTCGGCGTGTGGCTTGCGACCACCATCGCCCTGAACCAGAATAGAAGGACGCCGATCCCGCTTCGTCTCGACGCTCATCCGGAGGATCTCGCGCCCGTGGAAGCCATCCGCCAAGCCCGCGGTCCCGTCCTGCTCGGATTCGGAGGAAGGGATCCCTACCTGAGTCCGGGTCAGGTGGAGGGCCTGTTCCGCGAAGCTTTCTATCCCGCGACGCTATGGGTGGCTCAGAGAGCGGGGCACACCGATCTCTTCCGGATCAGTCCGAAGGCCTATCAAGTCAAAATGGACGTGTTCATCGCCTCGTCGCTCGGCTCGCCCGATCGAGGATGCCGGGGATGAGCTCGAAACGCGGCAAGGCGATCGTCGTGGGAGCGGGCGTCTTCGGCGCCACCGCCGCCCTGGAGCTGTGCCGGCGCGGCTGGCAGACGCTGCTGCTCGATCCGGGACCGCTGCCGCATCCGCGCGCCGCCTCGACCGACATCAGCAAGGTGGTCCGGCTGGCTTACGGCGCCGACGAGTTCTACACGGAGCTGATGGAGGAGGCGATTCCGATCTGGAGGGAGTGGAACGGCCGGTGGCCCGAGCCGCTCTTTCACGAGACCGGGGTCCTGATGATGACGCGCACCCCGATGCTTCCGGGTGAATTCGAGCTCGAGAGCTTCCGGATCCTGGAGAAGCGGGGAAGGCGCCCTCTGCGAGTGACTCAGGCCGACCTGCGCCGCCGCTTTCCCGGCTGGAGGGCGCAGCCCTACGTGGACGGCTTCTACCATCCCGAAGGAGGTTACGCCGAAAGCGGCAGAGTGATGGAGAAAATCCTCCAATGGGGGCGCCTCGAGGGAGTGGAGGTCCGGCCGGAGATTCGCTGCGCCGGCCTCCTGGAGGCGGGAGGACGGGTGACGGGAGTGGTGACCGGAGAGGGCGAGCGACTCACCGCCGACCGAGTGATCGTCGCAGCCGGGGCTTGGACGGCCGACCTGATCCCCGGCCTGGCCGGCCACCTGCGCCCGTCGGCGCACCCCATTTTCCATTTCAAGCCGCCCAACACGCGGCTCTACGATCCTCGGCTCTTCCCGGTCTTCACCGCCGATATCTCGCGCACCGGCTGGTACGGCTTTCCGTTGAACCGGGACGGGCTCGTCAAGATCGCCCGCCACGATCCGGGCCGCGTCCTGGACCCAAACGGCTCGCGGGACGTGAGCGCGGAGGAGGAGTCCGCGGTGCGCCGGTTCCTGGACGAGACCTTCCCGACGCTGGCGCCGCTGCCGATCATCGAGAAGCGGCTGTGCTTCTACTGCGACACGCGGGACGAGCATTTCTGGATCGACGGCGATCCCATGCGGCCGGGCCTGGTGGTCGCCTCGGGCGACAGCGGCCACGCCTTCAAGTTCGCCCCGGTGCTGGGGCGGATCATCGCCGACGTCGTGGAGGAGAAGCCCTCGCCGAACCTGCGGCGCTTCCGGTGGCGTCCCGAGCTCTCGGTGACGCGGGGCCAGGAAGAGTCGCGCTGGCACGGCTGAGCCTGGCCCGCCGGCCGGTTCCTCAAGCCTCCTCCGCAGCTCCGTCCGCACCGGCGCCGTGGCCCCGTCCCGGCGGCCTCGACGCCTCCTCGGGGCGATCCGGAACGAGGTCGATGGTCCGCGTCGGGTAAGGGATCACGATCCCTTCCTCCCGATAGCGGCGATGCAGCCGCTTGATGAATTCATGCCGGAGCAGCGGACCGGCTTCGAAGCTCGATGCCGTGAGGACGACGCGCAGGGCCACGCCCGACTCGCCGAAGGCGTCGTAGCGGATTCTCGGATCCTTCTCCCGCGCGCCTCCGTCGACCGATCGGAGGGTCTCCCGCGCGACCTCCAGAGTCAGGCGCTCGACCGCCGCCAGATCGCTGTCGTAATGGACCGCCAGCGTCACGGGAATCTCGATTTCGGGCCGCGGCAGGCTGAGGTTCGTGATCACGCTCTCCGCCAGGCGCGAGTTCGGGACGACCACCAGATCGTTCTGCGGCTGGCGAATCCGCGTGCTTCGCCAGCTGACCCGCTCGACGCGCCCTTCCTGCCCTCCTTCGAGCCGCACGAAGTGACCCGGCTCGATCGGCTTGTCGACGATCATGTGGATCCCGGCGAAGAGGTTCGCCAGCGTGTCCTTGAGCGCCAGGGCCACGGCCAGGCTGCCGATCCCCAGCGAGGCGAGCAGGGGAGTGATCGAGATCCCGATGCTGTCCAGAAAAATCAAGAGCCCGAGCGCGACGATGATCCCGCGGACGATTCCCTGGACGAGATCCCTCGTCCCCTGAAAAACCGGCGTCCTCGACGCGAGCCGATCCAAGGCTCCCCGGCACAGGCGATCCACGAAGAGGACGAGCGCCACGGCCAGGGCGGCGTCGAACATCACGTCGAACGCGCGATCTCCTTCCGGCGGCAGGGGCAGGATCCTTCCGAGGACGACCAGCCCGCCCGCCGCGACGGCGACGAGAAGCGGCGTGGAGAGCGCGGCGATCACGACGACGTCCCAGCTCCAGGGCGTTCGCGCGGCCATGCGCTGCAGGCCGCGCAGGACGATCACCTTGAACAGGTAGAAGAGAAACATCCAGAGGACGAAGACCGCCGGGCCGAGGAACCACGGAGAGAGCAGCAGCTCGTGGGCCGGGAGACTCAGGAGGAGATTCATGGCCGCTCAGTCTATCGAAGTGGCGGCGGTGAAGCCACCACGCGGTGCTGCCGCAGCGCGAGGGTCTCGCCCGCCGGAACTTACGGAGGTAGGATCCGTAGGGAACAGTGAGGTCCGTTCCCGAGCTTCTCCTCCCGGCCGTCGAGCGGCGGGCGCGGACCAGGTGGAAAGGGAAAGCTGATGTCGATCCATGACACCGCGTGCGTGCCTCCCCGGGCGGAGGGACGCCGCGCGGGAGAAGCCGGGCGGCGGCCTCCGGCCGAGGCGGCCGAAGAAAGGGGAGAAAGAATCCTGGCCCTCCTCGAGATCCAGATTCCGCCCGCGCCCGCGGTCGATCCGCAGCTCCGCCAGGCGGGGGGCGCCGCGTCGCGGATGCGGGCCCCGGCGTCATTCGTCGCGTAGGTCCCTATCCCTTGTTCCTGCAAGCGGATAGTTTTGACAGAGCGGAAATCGCTGTGCCATAATCCCGCCTTTCCAGCGCCCCCGGGCGCGCCAAGCGCCCTCCTGGACAGGAATCCCGTGCCCGGAGCTTCCAGCCGTTCCACGCCGCGGACCAAAAGGCCGCCGCCCCGCCGGGGCCTCTCGTATCGCGACGCGGGCGTCGACATCGACGCCAAGATGTCGGCCATCTCCCGCTTCTCCACCCTGGCCCGGACGACTTTCTCCCGGGCCGTGCTCAACGAGATCGGATCGTTCGGCGGTCTTTACGACCTCGCCGCCGAGCGGGCGCGCCGCCCGGTCCTGGTCAGCAGCATCGACGGCGTGGGAACGAAGCTCCGGATCGCTTTCCTGACCGGGCGGCACGGCACCGTCGGGCGGGACCTGGTGAACCACTGCGTCAACGACATCCTCGTGCAGGGTGCCGCGCCCCTCTTCTTTCTCGACTACCTGGCGACCGGGAAGGTCGAAGGCGAGGTGCTCGAGTCGGTGGTCGCCGGCATCGCCGCCGCCTGCAGGGACAACGGCTGCGCCCTCATCGGCGGCGAGACCGCGGAGATGCCGGGATTCTACGCGGACGGGGAATACGATCTGGCGGGATGCATCGTCGGAATCGTCGAGCGGGACGCCATCCTGGACGGTTCCCGGATTCGTCCGGGGGACGCGCTCCTGGGCCTGGCCTCCTCGGGGCTGCACACCAACGGTTTTTCGCTGGCCCGCAAGGTGCTGTTCGAGACGATGGGTCTCGGCGTCGATGCCTACGTTCCGGAGCTGGGGCGTCCGCTGGGCGAGGAGCTTCTGGAGCCCCACCGCTCCTATCTCGCCCTGCTCAAGCCCCTGCTGCGCGGCGGAGCGATCAAGGCGATGGCCCACATCACGGGGGGAGGCTTCACCGACAATCTTCCCCGGATCCTGCCGCATTCTTGCGACGCGGTGGTCGACCTGGGGGCCTGGACCCCCCCGGCGATCTTTCGGATGATTCGGGAAGGCGGCCGGATCCCGGCGGCGGAGATGCGCCGCACCTTCAATCTCGGCGTCGGCATGGTGCTGGTGACCGCGAAAGGGAAGTCGGAGGCGGTGCGGCGGCGGCTCGCCGCGAAAGGAGAGCGCGTCGTGGCGCTGGGCCGCATCGTCCGCGGCAGCCGGAGAGTGGTCTACGAAGGGGAGACTTCGTGAAGCCCGACGGCCGGATTGGCGTCCTGATCTCGGGCCGCGGCTCCAACATGCTGTCGATTCTGCGGGCGGCGGAGGAGCGCCGGATTCCCGCGGTCGTCGCGATCGTGATCAGCAACGAGCCGGACGCCCCCGGAATCTCCGCGGCGCGATCGCGCGGTGTGGAGGTGATCGTGCTGGATCATCGCGAGGCGGGAAGCCGCGAGGAGCACGACCGGCGGATCGTCGCGGCGCTGGAAGAGCGCCGCGTGGATCTCGTCTGCCTGGCCGGCTACATGAGGCTCCTCACGCCGGTCCTCTTGAGGGCCTACGCCGGCCGCATCCTGAACGTGCATCCCGCCTTGCTTCCGTCGTTCCCGGGGCTCGACGCCCAGAGGCGGGCGCTGGAGCACGGCGTCCGGCTCACCGGGGCGACCGTCCACTTCGTCGACGCCGGCGTCGACACCGGCCCGATCGTGCTGCAGGCCGCCGTCCCCGTCGAGCCCGAAGACACTCCCGAGATCCTCTCCGAGAGGATCTTGAAGGAGGAGCATCGGATCTATCCGGAGGCGGTGCGCCTGTTTTTCCAGGACCGGCTCCGCCTGGAGGGGCGCAAAGTGCGCATCCTCCCCCCCGCGCCGCCGGCATGAGCCTGCGTCTGGGGGCGGACGGCCGGACGGAGGATCGTGCGGCAGCGTGACATCGCGGAAGGAGGTCAGGGGCCGTGCCGGGGCACGCGAATTGCTCGCCCGCCAGGGACCGGGCGGAGGGCCTTCGGAGGTACGCCATGGATCCGCTCCAGCCCGCCGCCGTCCCGCCTCGACCGACCCGCCTCCAGGACATCGGACCGCCCATCGCCCGGCCGCGTGAAAAGATGCTCAAGTACGGCCCGCGGGCGCTGACCAACACCGAGCTGCTGGCCGTGGTCCTCGGAAACGGCGTCGAAGGCGAGAACGTGCTGCGCGTCGCCGAAGATCTCATGCGGCGTCACGGCGCCGAGGCGCTTCCGGGCCTCGATCTGCAGGGGTGGCGCCGCAGCCGGGGCGTCGGCGTCGTGAAGGCCTGCCAGATGACCGCGGCGTTCGAGCTCGCCCGGAGGATCCTCGTGAGGCCCGAGGCGGAGTTTCGCGTCTCCTCCCCGCGCGAGGCCTACGACCTGGTGCGGGACCTCAAGCGCGCCCGCAAGGAGCACCTCGTGGCCCTTTACCTCGACGCGCAGAACCACCTGATCTTGCGCGAGACGATCTCGATCGGCGCCCTGAACACGACGCGGACCCACCCGCGCGAGATTCTCCAGCCGGCGATCCTCCATTCGGCCCTGGCGTTCGTCCTGGTCCACAACCATCCGAGCGGATCCCTGGAGCCCAGCCGGGACGACCTCGATTTCACGCGGAGCATCGCCCGCGCCGGCGAGCTCATCGGCGTCGGTCTGACCGATCACCTGATCGTGAGCCCCCGAGGGTTCGTGAGTCTCAAGGAGCGGGGCGTCCTGTGAGCTTCCCCGGCGCCGACGAGCAGCTCGAAATCCTCCGCAAGGGGGCGTCGGAGATCATCCGCCTGGACGAGCTGAAGGCGAAGCTGGAGCGCTCGCGACGCGACGGAAAGCCGCTGCGCGTCAAGGTGGGATTCGATCCGTCGGCTCCCGACATCCACCTCGGGCACACGGTGGTGATTCGGAAGATGAAGCACTTCCAGGAGCTGGGACACGAGGTCGTGTTCCTCATCGGGGACTTCACCGGCCTCATCGGCGATCCGACGGGCGTCTCGAAAACCCGGCCCGTCCTCAGCCGCGAGGAGATCGATCGCAATGCCGAGACCTACCGGCGGCAGGTCTTCAAGATCCTCCATCCGGAGAAGACCGTCGTCGACTTCAACAGCCGCTGGCTCGGGGCGCTGAAGTCGGAGGAGTGGGTCCGCCTCGCCTCAAGGTACACCGTCGCCCGGATCCTCGAGCGGGACGACTTCACGCGCCGGTTCAAGGCGAATCAGCCGATCGGCCTTCACGAGTTCCTCTACCCGCTCGCCCAGGCGTACGATTCGGTGGCCCTCCAAGCCGACGTCGAGATGGGTGGGACCGACCAGAAGTTCAACCTTCTCGTCGGCCGGGAGATCATGCGCGAGTTCGGGATGGAGCCGCAGGTCGTGCTCACGATGCCGCTCCTGGAAGGGCTGGACGGCGTCGAGAAGATGAGTAAGTCCCTGGGAAACTACGTCGGCATCGACGAGCCGCCGCGCGAGATGTTCGGGAAGATCCTTTCCGTCAGCGACGATCTCATGTGGCGCTACTACGAGCTGTGCACCGACTTCTCCCTCGCCGACATCGCCCGCCTCAAGCGCCAGGTCGAATCGGGGGCGGTCCACCCGAAGCGCGCCAAGGCGGATCTGGCCAAGCGGATCATCGCCGATTTCCACTCGGCTCCCGAGGCGGAGGCCGCCGAGGCGGAATTCGAGAGGATCTTCGTGGCACGTCAGTCCCCGGACGCCGTGGAGGAAGTGGTCCTGCCGTGCGCTCCGGAGCCGATCTGGCTTCCCAAGCTCCTCGTCTCCTTGAACCTGGCGAAGTCGAACGCCGAGGCGACCCGCTTGATTCAGCAGGGAGGCGTCAGCCTCGACGGCGCCCGCGTCGAAGCCTCCGCGACCGAGCTGCGCGCCGTCTCTCCCGCCGAGCACCTCATCAAGGTCGGGAAGCGCCGGTTCGTCCGGGTCCTTTTCCGCTAGGCGTGGCGGTGAGGCCGGCCGCTCCCCGCGCGCTCTTGACTCTCGCCGTGGTCCTGGTGGCCGGCGTGGCGGGCTTCCCTTCCGGCAAGGTGACCGATCTCTTCTCCCGCGACGGCCGGATGCGGGGCGCATGCTTCGTGGCCGGAGGGCCGATCGGCCAGGCGGCGTTCGCTCCGCTGTTGGAGAACAACGTGGAATGGATCTCGCAGACCCCGTTCGGCTACGCCAGCACTCTCGACTCTCCGCGGATCGATCTGGCGACGCGCGGCGACATCTACTGGGGGGAGACGGATGAAGGGATCGCCGAGACGGCGCGCCTCGCGAAGAAGTTCGGGATCCGCACGCTCCTGAAGCCGCACGTCTGGATCGGCGGATGGCACGAGGCGGCCTGGAGCGGGGAGATCCGGATGAAGACCGAGGCCGACTGGAAGCGATGGTTCGACTCCTACCTCGCGTTCCTCCTGCATTACGCCGAGCTCGCGGAGAAGCACCGGATCGAGGCTCTCGCCGTGGGCACGGAGCTCCAGGGGACGACGCTCGGGCACGAGAAGGAATGGCGCGCGCTGATCGCCCGGGTCCGCCGCGTTTATTCGGGCCGCCTCACCTACACGGCGAACTGGGATCACGAGTTCGAGGGTCTGCCGTTCTGGGACGCGCTCGATTTCGCGGGAGTCCAGGCCTACTTTCCCCTCACCGATCGGGCGCGGCCGTCGATGCTGGAGCTGCTCGCGGGGTGGCGCCCGCACGTCGAGATGCTGGAGAGGGTCGCGGGAAGGATCCGCCGCCCCATCGTCTTCACCGAGGTGGGATACAAGAGCTCGGAGCGGGCCTCGATCCAACCCTGGCTCTGGAGGACGGAAGACCCCGTCGATCTGGAGGAGCAGGCGCGCTGCTACGAGGCGATGTTCCGCTCGGTGTGGGGCAAGCTCTGGTTCCGCGGAACGTTCATCTGGAAGTGGTTCCCCCTCTACGACCGGACGCGCAGCGCGAGCGACAACAATTTCACTCCGCAGGGGAAGCCGGCGGAGCAGGTCCTCGGACGGTGGTACCGCCAGACGGACCTTCCCGCCCGGCCGCACGCCCCCTTGTGAGCCGCGGAGGCCCGGGAACTCGATGAGCGCCTCACTGGCCGACCACCTGGAATGCTCCCGCTGCCGCCGGAGGACGTCCGCGGAAGCGCCCGCCGGCCTGTGCCCATGCGGCGCGCCGCTGTTGGTCCGCTATCGCCTGTCCCCGGGCGCCGTCTCCCGGGACGCCGTGGCGCGCCGTGCCGGCGGCGTGTGGAAGTATCGCGAGCTTCTTCCCGACGCGCCGCCGCTCACGCTGGGAGAAGGGGGGACGCCCCTGCTCGCGGCGCCCCGGCTGGCGGAGAGCCTCGGGCTGCGCCGCGTCTGGATCAAGGAGGAGGGGCTGAATGCGACGGGCTCCTTCAAGGCGCGCGGGCTCGCCGTCGCCGTCGCCGCGGCCCGGCGGCTCGGGATCGGGGCGCTGGCGATGCCTTCCGCGGGAAACGCCGGATCGGCCTTGGCCGCCTACGGGGCGGCGGCCGGGATTCCGGTCCACGTCTTCCTGCCCCGCGATACGCCGCCTCTCTTCTTCCGGGAAGCGGCGGGCTACGGCGCGGCGGTGCACCCGATCGCGGGGACGATCCGGGACTGCGCGCGGGCGATGCGCCCTCGCCTTGAGGCGGAGGGCTGGTTCGACCTCTCGACGCTGAAGGAGCCTTACCGCCTCGAAGGGAAGAAGACGATGGGCTTCGAGATTGCGGAGCAGCTGGACTGGAAGCTGCCCGATTGGATCCTGTATCCCACCGGCGGAGGAACGGGGCTGATCGGGATGATGAAGGCGTTCGACGAGATGGAATCGCTCGGCTGGATCGGCGCGGCGCGGCCCCGGATGGCGGCGGTCCAGGCGGCGGGATGTGCTCCGATCGTGCGGGCTTTCGAGCGCGGGGAGGAAACGGCCGAAGCCTGGGAGGATCCGCGCACTTCCGCCTGGGGATTGCGCGTGCCGGCCCCGCTCGGAGACTTTCTGATTCTGCAGGCGATCCGGCGGACCGGCGGGCTCGCCCTGTCCGTCACGGAAGAGGAGATCGCCGCCGGCGCGGAGAAGATGGCGAGGCTCGAAGGGATTCTCGCCTGCCCGGAGGGAGGCGCGACGTGGGCGGCCCTGGCGAAGATGGCCGTGGCGGGTCGGATCCGGCGCGACGATCGGGTCGTCCTTTTCAACACCGGTACCGGATTGAAGTATCTTGACACCGGCGCGGGCGATCGCGGAGCATGATCGGCCTGTGCAAGCCCGCCCGGAGATACGGAGGATCTCATTCATGCGCGCCCGGGGTCTTTGTGGCATCGTGCTGATGGCCGTGACGCTCGTTTCGCTCGCCGGGGTGATGGCGCAAACGCCCGGCAACGCGCCGCCCGCGCCGCGCAGCCGCGGATTGGAGACGCCCAAGGTCCTGCGCTGGGTATGCACCGATCATCTCTGCGGCGGCTGCGACGGGGCGTGCTCGCGGCGCGGCCACGTCGCCGTGAGCCGCGGCGGGCACTGCGCCTGCACTCCCACCGCGGGGAGCAAGCTCGACCAGGCGATCCGCGAGGCGTTTCAAGGCCATGTCAAGGGACGCTGAGAGGACCGGCAGCATGGACCGAATCGTTCTGCACGGGGTCCGCTTCCACGGCTTCCACGGCCTCACCCGGATGGAGAGGGAGGTCGGCGGCCGCTACTCGGTGGACGTGGAGATGACCTACGATATTTCGCGGGCCCTCGCCTCCGACCGGATCGGCGACACCGTCGATTACCGCAAAGTCCACCAGGTGATCCAGGAGATCGGCCGGGGGGAGTCCTACCGCCTCATCGAGGCGCTCGCCGGCCGGATCGTCACGACGATCCTCCAGCAATTCCCGGTCGACGAGGTCTTCATCCGCCTGCACAAGGAGACGCCGGTCCTGGACGGCATCGTCCAATCGGTCGGCGTCGAGATGCGCCGCCGGCGCGCCGATCTCTAGACTCCCAAGTCTTCGAGCAGCGGCGCCAGCGACGGAATCGGCGTGCGATCGGGGTGACGCTCCTGGAACGAGAGGGGAGCCTCGTGGCGGCGAATCAGCACTCCCTGCATGCCGGCCGCTTCCGCGCCGAGGACGTCGTCGCGCAGGTTGTCTCCGACCATCAGGATTTCCGGCGGCTCGAGGCCAAGCCGCTTCGCCATCCGCACGAAGAGCGCGGGGTCGGGCTTGAGAAGCCCCTCGTGGCAGGAGAGGAGGCGCGCGGCGGCCGCCGGGAAAGGGGGGTCCTCCAGAAAATTCAGGTCGAAGGACTGGGTGTTGGAGAGCAGCCCGAGGGGGAAACGGACCGCCAGGCGCCGAAAGGCCTCCGGGACGTCCGGAAACATGCGGGTCTGCAGGCAGGCCTCCCGCCAAAGGCGCACCAGGTCCTCCAGGACCTCTCCGCGAAGGGTCACGCCGAACTGGCGCGACAGGGACGCGATTCCCTCCTCGATCCCCGACATCGGCCGCAGCATCATCCCCCGCTCGATCGCCTTGGTCCAGCGGGGCGCCTCCGCCAAGCCGAAGGCGCGGCCGATTGCGACGATCGGATTCGGGCGGTGCTCGTTGTAGACCAGCGTGTTCCAAAGATCGAAGACGATCCCGCGGATGCGTCGCGGCGCCGGAGAAGGCATGCGATCGATTCTATGCTAAGATTCCGCCGCCTGTCGCTGGAGGTGCCAGGATCATCCGCCGAGTCGACGTTCATCCCGCCCGCCTTGCGCTGCTGATCCTCCTGGCAAGTCTTCCGCCCTGCCTGCTCGCCGATTCTCCCGAGCCCAAGCCCGCGTCGCCAGCGTCCGCCTCCCCGGAGGTGCGCATCGGGCTGACGACCGATCCGTTGCAAGCGAAGTTCTTCGGGACGGCGGGCCTGCAGATCCTGCACCCCACGAAGCTCACTCCGGTATGGAAGCCGAGGTTCGAGGAGCCGCTTTGGGTCGTGCTCGATCTGCCGCGCGGCGTCGTGCCGCGGTCCGTTTTTCGCGTGCAGGTCGGATCGTTCGGCACGGAAGCCGAGGCGGCGGCGGTCAAGGATCGTCTGGAGCATCTCGTTCCCGATCCGGCCTTCGTCTCGTTCAATCCCGAGCGCAACTCCTATCGGGTGCGGATCGGTCAATTCGAGAAGCGCGAGGAGGCCGCGTCGCTGACCGACCGGCTGCTGGGGGAGGGCTTCTCGGAGTTGTGGACGGCGGAAGAGGCGGCGCCCTCTTCGGGGAAGGCGCGCCTGCGCCTGGTCGATTCGCGATACTACTCGCAAGTCACCGATGCGAAATCGATCGTGATTCGCCCGTCCACGCCGGGAGGCACGATCGAGGTCGACGGCCAGCCGTACCGGGGATGGATGGAGGTCCGGATCCTCGGAGACAGTCTCAAGGTCGTCAACCAGGTCGGCATCGAGGACTATCTCCGCGGCGTGGTGCCGAACGAGATGGGTCCCGGCGTCTATCCGGAGCTCGAGGCGCTGAAGGCCCAGGCCGTGGCGGCGAGGACCTACATCGTGGCGAACCGCGGACAGTTCTCCGACTCGGGCTACGACATCTGCGATTCGCCCGGATGCCAGGTCTACAAGGGATTCGGCACCGAGCATCCGCTGACCAACCAGGCGGTCGAGGAGACGGCGGGGATCATTGCGGGCTTCAACGGCGCGCCGATCAAGGCGCTCTACACGTCGACGTGCGGCGGCCACACGGAGGACGGCGCGAACATTTTCCAGGATCTGAAGCTCCCCTACCTGAAAGGGACGGACTGCTACCCCGAATCGGCGGCCCCCGCCTTCCTGGTCGGACGGAACGATCTCCCCGCCGCCGACGCCGGCGACGGCACGTCCCTGGCCGCCGAGGCGGGCCTGCTCTACGTCTCGGGCGTGGTCGGCGAGGAGATCTTCAGGAAGAGATATCTCGAGGAGCAAGCGGAGCCGGCGGAGGCCCTTGGCTGGTGGCGGAAGGCGTTTTCCCTGATCGGCGCCGGCGGCGTTCCCGCGGGCTTCCGGTTCAAGGACGGCAGCGTTCTCGAATGGAGCCGCTTCCTGATCGCCGCGTTTGGCTGGGAGGAGCGCTCCCGGCTGATCCTCGATGCGCGCGATCTTCCCTATCTTCTTTCGACGCGGGACGCGGCGGAGATTCCGTCCGCCGACGCGCTGGCGGTGGCCTTCCTGCTGCGCTCCGGCATTCTCGTTCCCCATCCCGACAACTCGCTGCGGATCCGCGAGCGCCCCACGCGGGCCGTTCAGCTCGCCTGGATCTACCGGATCGCCGATCGTTTCCAGGCCCTCGCCGTGCGCCGCGGGATCTTCGACGCGCTCGAAGGACGGTCGATCCGCGTGGGGCACAAGGGAGAGAGCGAGACGTTCGATCTGGCGCCGTCGCTCTGTCTGTACCAGTCGTCCCGGTCGCGCAGTTTCCCGGCGCCCACCCTGGCGCTCGCCGTGGGAGACCCGATATCGTTCCATCTCAACGCCGAGGGGAAGATCGACGCCGTCCTGCTGGATGCCTCCTCCCGCGGCGCCGCCGACGATCGATCCAGCACGTACTATTCGTGGGAGGTCCGGTACTCGCGCCAGGAGATGGAGGACCTGATTCGCAAGCGCGTCGACGTGGGCAAGCTGTCGGACGTGGTGATCGCGAAGCGGGGCGTTTCGGGCCGGGTCATCCAGCTTAGGATCACCGGGAGCCGCGGCGCCTTCACCCTCAATGGCTTCAAGATTCGGACGGCGCTGGGGATCCGGGAGAACCTCTTCACGATCGAGCGGCAGCTCGATCCCGGCGGCGGCGTCCGGGCTTTCACCATCGCCGGCAAGGGGTGGGGGCACGGTGTGGGGCTGTGCCAGGTCGGCGCGTACGGCATGGCGGTCCGGGGCGAGACATTCGATCGGATCCTGAAGCACTATTACTCCGGCATCGATCTGATCCGGGCCTATTAGATTGACAATGGAAAGTTTCGAGGGATATCATCGCTCGCCCATGAGCCGTTCTTCCGACTCCGGAGAGCAGAATTCCGGCGCCCCTCCCGCGATGCATCGGGCGACCGGCGCTCGGGAAGGCGATTTTTCGGGTCGGCTCAAGGCCCTTTCGATCTCCGACGTCCTCGAATTCCTGCGCGTCCTGAACCGGCGCGGCTGCCTGACGTTGCGTCACGGCGAGCGGCAGGTCACTTTGCAAGTGCGGGAGGGTCTGCTCTCGGGCGCCGTCTGCCGGGGGGAGGAGGGAAGTCTCGCAGGCTTTCTCTTCCGCGAGGGACAGATCACCCAGGGACAGTACGAATCGCTGCAGGAGCGGGAGAAGAACGGGGAGCGCGTCGCCCGGAGTCTCATCGAAGCGGGGGTCCTGAGCCCGAAGGGAGTCTGGGACGCCCTGCGAAGGCAGGCCCGGAGCGTGGCCCTCGGCCTGTTCGAATGGGAGCAGGGAGAGTTCCAGTTCCGGGAGGGCGAGGAGACGGGTTTCGGGATGGAGGTGGGCCTCCCCATCCTGGAGCTGATTGCCGACGGGATCCGCTCGGTGAGGGAGACGCGGTTGTTCAGCGCGCGGATGCCTTCCGGAGCGTCGATCTTCGAAGCCATTCCGGAGCTGGAGCGCAAGGTGTCGATTCCGCTGGAGCCTCACGAGCGCTACGTGCTGGGCCTGATCGACTCCCGCCGGACGCTCGCCCAAGTCGGGCAGGCGAGCGAGATCGGCGAGGCGGAAACGCTGCGGGTCATCTTCCTGTTGTTCTCGATCGGCTACCTGAAGATGAAGGTCTTTCACGCTCCCCCCGAGCCGTCCCGGGACGCGGAGGCGCTGCCGCTCATCCGCCGGTACAACGAGATGTTCGCGTTCCTGCACCGCTACCTGGTGAAGGAGGTCGGGCCGATCGGCGAGGCGGTCATGGGCCGCTATTTCGAGGACCAGCAGAAGGCGCAGCCCGTCCTGCTCTCCGACGGACGTCTCGGCCGGGACGGCACGCTGGACGAGAGGCTTCTCCTGCGCAATCTCGGCGCCGCCGGCGACGGGGGGGGCGGCATGGAGAAGCTCGTGGACGGCCTGAATGAGCTGTTGTACGCCGAGCTGCTGGCCGTGCGCCGCACCCTCGGAGCCAGCCATGAAGGCAGGGCGGTGCAGGGACTTCGCGAGCTCGGATTGCAGCCCGTGATCCATTCCGAGGTCGCCATGGAGTCCTCCCGAAAGGAGTAAAGCCTTGGTGACGCTGCTTCGCACGCTCGGCTTCCTGGCGATCGCCGGCGGGCTCCTCTGGATGGTCGTGGCGGAGCTGGTGCTTCACGAAGGCCGCGGAGCCCAGGTCCGCTTGCTATTGGTCGGCGGCGTCCTCTTCCTGGGAGCTTCCGTGGTGCTTTCGATGATGGGACGCGTCTCCGCCAAGGTGGCGGGCCGCAAGTGCCGGCGTTGCGGGAAACCGGTGCAGCACGGCCACATCTACTGCTCCGACCATCTGAAAGAGGCGGTGAACGAGTTTCGCGACCATCAGCGGCAGAAAGGCGACGGGGGTTGAAGGGGGGCGACGCGGCGCCCGCCGGCAAGGCGGTCGTCCTCGTGGGCCCGACGGCGTCCGGCAAGAGCGATATGGGCTGCGCCCTGGCGCGGCGCTTCGGCGGCTGGATTCTGAGCGTCGACTCGATGGCCGTCTACCGCGGCCTGGACATCGGAACGTCCAAGCCGGCGCCCGAGGTCCGGAGCGCGATCCCCCATCGGGGGCTCGATCTCGCGGATCCCGCGGAAGGTTTCTCGCTGGGGGACTTCATCCGGGCGGCCGACGCGGCGCTGGCGGAGATGCGCTCCCGCCGGGCGCTTCCGATCCTGGTCGCGGGAACGGGCTTGTACCTGCGCGGCGTCTTGAAAGGGGTGGCCGCGCTCCCGAGGCGGGACGTGGCATTTCGCCGCCGGATGCTGGAACGGGAGAGGATTGAGGGGCCCGGGACGCTGCACCGCCTCCTCGAGGAGGCGGATCCGCCGTCCGCGCGGCGCATCTCGCCGGCGGATCTCCAGCGCCTCGTGAGAGCTCTGGAGCTCGGCGAGGGCGGGTTCCGCGACTCGCTGGCCAAGCCCGGGGCGGAATGGCGCGGATCGGATCGCTTCCCGAGCGTCAAGGTGGGGATCCGGCGCAGCCGAGAGGAGCTGGAGCGCCGGATCCGGGAGCGGCTCGATCAGTTCCTGGCGCGAGGCCTCCTGGAGGAGACACGCCAGCTTCTCCGGCGGGTTCCCGCTTCCTCGAACGCCTTCAAGGCGCTGGGCTACCGGGAGCTGGTCGATCACCTGCAAGGGCGGTGCGATCTCGAGACGGCCCGGCGCGAGACGGTGAGGAACACGCTGCGATACGCAAAGCGGCAAATGACCTGGTTCCGCAAGGAGCCCGGTGTTCGTTGGTTCGATCTGACGGGTCCGGCCGAATCCGCGGTTTCCGCCATCGGGGACCACGTTGAGGAGGAGCTGGGCCGGTCGCTCGACGGCGCGGAGTGATCCCGCGGCCCCGTCGTCCGGAGGAGACGCCATGGAGAAGGACCCGTCGCCCAACATCCAGAACGATTTTTTCAACCAGATCCGGAAGGAGAAGGCGCGAGTCGTCGTCTACCTGAACAGCGGCCGGAAGCTCACGGGGCGCATCAAGAGCTTCGACAAGTTCACGGTGCTCCTGGACAACGGCCAGGGCGAACAGATGATCTTCAAGCACGCCATCGCCTCGGTGGTCAGCGCCAAGACGTTCGGAAACTACATGACTTTCGAATCCTCTCCCGGTAAGGGAAAGGAGGCGGCGGAGCCGCCGCCGGCCGGCGCCGGAGAAGTCGAAGCGGACGAGGGCGGGGACGCGGCGGAGTAAAATTCCTCCCAAGCCTCCCGGAGGCGCTTTGGGTTTCACGCTCGCGAACCTGGTGACGATCGCGAGGATGGTGCTGGTCCCGGCCTTCATCATGCTCGTCGTCTCCAACCATCCCGGATGGGCGCTCGGCGTCTTCGCCGCGGCCGGGATCAGCGACGCCGTCGACGGCTTCATCGCGCGCCGCTTCGGCCAGGGAAGCGAGCTGGGCGTTTTTCTGGATCCGATTGCGGACAAACTGTTGGTGACCGCCGCGCTGGTGGTTCTCTCCCTGCCCGATCATCCGGCCTCCTTCCCCCATTTCGCGCTGCTCAACCGGTTCCCGATTCTCCTGACGATTCTCACGATCAGCCGGGACGTGCTGATCGTCCTGATCGCGCTGGTGATCCACCTCGCCACGGGCCTGAGCCGCTTCCCTCCCACCCTCTACGGGAAAATCACCACCGTGGTCCAGGTCGTCACCGTCTGTGTCATCCTCCTGTACAACTCGCTGGAGGTTCGTTCCACCGCCATCGTGCCGGGGCTGGTCTACCTCACCCTGGCGGCCACCCTCTTCTCGGGCTTCCATTACATCGTCCACGGGGCGCGGCTGGCGGGATCGGCGCCCGACCTCGGCCGGTAGGACCTCCGCCCGAGGTTGGGGCCCTCTCCCGCTGCGGCCCGTGTCTAGGAATTCCAGTTCAGCTCGGTGCGGATGCTGATCGGCTCGTGAGGATCGGGAAAGAAGGCTTCGAACGTGCCCGATTGGCGCGAACCCAGCAGCGCCGGGGAAAGGGGAACCGTGGTGGATCCCAGGAGCCTCCCCGCGGGATCGGTGAGCAGGATGCGGATCTCGACGTCGGTGGCCCGTCCAAGCCCGGTGTTCAGGACCGAGCCCATGACCCGCAATCGTCCGTCGGAGGTGATCTCGTGCGTGTTGCTGAGAAACTGCAGGTTGGCGCGGGCTGCCTCCTTCATGCGCTCGAGCCGTGGCGGAAGGCTGATGGCGCCCCGGACCAGCCTCGAGCCGAGGCCGGGAGGCGAGACCTCGCTGGTCGAAGAGATGATGTCGGTGCCCGGATTCGACGCGGGAGACCCGGGGGCTCCCGGCGGCCGCTCCGGTGGCGTCGCGTCGCGATGCGGCCGTTGCCGGCCGAGTCCCCAAGCCCCCAGCAGGATCAGGAGCAGCAGAGAAGCGAGGATCCACGCCCCGGAGGAGCGGGAGGAGGGCCGGTCGGCGGCGGGCGGCGCCATCCGCGGCGCGGCGGCCGGGCTCGCGGCGAGCCGCGCGGTCTCGGCCCCGGACCGGAAGCGATCGATCTCCCGCAGGAGCAGGTCGTAGTTTTGCGGGCGATCCTCGATGCGCTTGGCGAGCATCTTCTGGATTAGGCTGACCAGCGGATAAGGCAATCCGGGAGTGAGCTGGCGGGGATTGCGCACCGGCTCCCGCGCGTGCTTGAGGATGATCGAGACCGGGGTCGGCCCGTCGAAGGGGGGGCGCCCGGTGACCAGCTCGTAGAGTGTCGCCCCCAGGGAGTAGATGTCGCTGCGGAGATCGGAGGGCTGGCCGCAGGCCTGCTCGGGCGCCATGTAGTTCGGCGAGCCGAGGACCTCTCCCGCGAGGGTGAGTCCCGAATCGGCCACGACGATTTTGGCCAGCCCGAAGTCGGTGACCTTGAGGATCCCCTCGCCCGTGAGCATCAGGTTGCTCGGCTTGATGTCGCGGTGGACGATCCCCCGCGCCGCGGCGGCCTTCAGGCCCAGCGCCGCCTGCCGCATGAGGTCGGCCGCCTCCGCGGCAGGAAGCTTGCCGCGCTCGCGCACCAGCGTCTCCAGCGATTTCCCTTCCAGGAACTCCATGGCGAAAAACGGCTGTCCCGCCTCCTCGCCGATGGTGTAGATCTGCGTCACGTTGGGATGGGAAAGAGAAGCCGCGGCGCGGGCTTCGCGAAGAAATCTCTCGCGATAGCCGGCATCGCGCGCCAGGTCCGCGCGGAGCGTCTTCAGCGCCACGGTGCGGCTGAGGCTCGCGTCCCATCCACGATAGACGATCCCCATTCCTCCGGCGCCGAGAGTGTCGCGGACTTCATACGGTCCCATGCGGACCGGCCGCGCTTCCGGGTAACCCTGCGGGGCCGGCGGGGAGGAGGCGCCCGTCTCACCCCCCAGCTTCTGGGTGCCGCCGCCCGCCCGGGCTCCCTCCTGGAAGGCCAGAGAGGCGCCGCAACGGGCGCAGGCGCGGTGTCCGGCGGAGCCCGAAGGGTGGGCTTCACTCTCCTGGCGCTCTCCGCAATGAGGACAGATCACTGGCGACATCCCGGCTCCATTACATCCCTGTAATCGCGGCGGCCGCACCCAGGGCCTCTCGGGGCGGGCCGAACCTCCTTGGGAATCTATTCCGCGCCGGAGGGAAGTCAATGGGAGGGAAAGCGGGCTATTTGCGGAACAGCCCCTTGAGCAGCCCTTTCTTCTCGTCTTCGGAGGCGAGCGCCTGGCGGGCCGTGTCGTTGGCGGCGTCCCAGGAGAGCGCGCTCTGGAGGTACTGCAAGCTCTTCTCCTCCTGGCCTATCTTGCGGTAGAGAATGCCGAGCTGGGCGTAGTTCTCGGCAAAGGTGGGGTTCAGCTCGACGGCCCTGAGGAAATGCCGTTCCGCCTCCTTGCGAAGGCGCGGATTGCGGCTCTGGACGAGCGCCAGGTAGCGGTGATACTCCTCGCGCGTCTCATCCTGCTCGACGGCGTGCGCGAAGAAAGGGAGCGCCTTGACGAATTCGTGCCTCTCGAACAGAGACTTGCCGTGCAGGAAATTCTGCCGGGCCAATTCGGCTGCGCTCGCCGCCGTCTTCTCAGGCGCCTGCTTGTCGGTCGCCTGAGCCAGCGACTTGTCGTACTCTTCCCGGCTGCCGCTCTTGGAAAGCGTCGCGTAAGCTTCCGTGATGGCCGCGAAGACTTTCTCGGCCCGGTCTTTCGTCTCGTCCTCGGAGAACTTGTCGGGATGAAGCCGCTTGGCCAGGGAATAATAGCTGTGCCGGATCTCCGATTCGCTTGCCGTGGAAGCGAGGCCGAGGACTTCGTAGAAACTCTGGCCCTTGAGGGCCGAGTGCCGGCTCAGCATCTCCTCCACCGGACCCGCGGGCGGGCGCGGAGCGCGGGCCGGCGCGGGACGCGGCCGCGACGGGCGGGTCGGGGCGGCGCCCCCGGCGTCCCGGGCGGTGACGCGGGGCGTCGTCGGAACATCGGCCTCCGGTTCCACCGTGTCCACCTGCAGGAAACCCGCCAGGATGAGCGCGGTCAGCGCGCAGTCGGTCTCGCCGGGGCCCAGCGGGCTGGTCTGCGCGATCTCTCTCAAGGAGAGGGTGCCGTCCACCCGGGAAAGGAGGAACCCTTCCGCCGGCTCCAGCGGGACCGCCTCCAACGGCATCGGCGGAGCGGGGTGCGGGCGGACGCGCGCCGCGCGGTCTCCGAGCACGCCGCTCACCATGGCGGGATCGGCGACGTTCCGGACCAGGCCCAGGATCGCCACCGGCACGGGGAGCCCCGCGTCCCCGGGTTGCGTGAAGGGGAGCTCTCCCTGCTGGAACTCAAATCTCGCGTCGGTCCACTTCGACGCGCTGAGGACGATCTTTTCGATCGTCTCGATCACGAGCGTCCGGTGATCCTCCGCGGAGAGGAAGCCGAGCCGCAGCAAGGCGGATCCGAGCAGCTCGTTGGCCTGCTTGCCGGCGGTGGCCTGGCGCATCTCGTCGGCATGGAACTGGCCGCGCTGCTTGAGCAGCTCGGTCAGACTCTCGGAGAGGACGTTGGAGGCCGCGTAGCGGATGACGCGCCCTTCCTCGATGAAGAGCTGCCGGGTCACCGAGCCGAAGGAGAGCTTCAGGCCTCCCGAGCGCCGGCCCTCGAGGATCCGCGACAAGACGCGCGGCAGGGGCTGCTCGGAGAGCTTTCCGGAGAACGCGGACACCTCAGCTCCTCTCGGCGAATTTTTTCAAGAGATCTTCCATCCACCCCTTCTGCAGATCGGCGAAGTCCTCCCGGACGACCTCCTTCAGCGCCTCCTCCGTGGAGAGCCCCGCGCGCATCCTGTCCAGGGTGTCGACCAGGGCATCGAATCCGAACCTACCGGCCAGATAGCGCGTGAAGGAGAGCGACGAGGGATAGCTGAATTCGGCGTACCAGGACCGCCCCTCGGAGGCCGCGAGATCGCGGGCCAGGCTGCGCTCTTCGGAGAACAGCAGCGGCCGTCCCTCGACGAGCTGGGCCAGGCCTTCCTGAAGCCATCGGGGGCAGTTTCCTCCGCTCTTGCCGTGGACGAAGGCGTGGGTGAGCTCGTGGGTCAGGACGGCCCGCACCTCCGGGTTCATCGCCTTCACGCCGCCCAGCGGGATCCGGACCTTGCCGTCGAATAGGCCGGCCACCGAGGCGGGCATCCGGGTCGCGTCATAGAACTTCTCGGCCGGATACAGGATCACGACGATCGGAGCGGGCGGGATGAACTGAAAACGCTCCGCCAGCTCGCGGTATTTTTCTTCGAGCGTGTCGCGCAAGGCGGCGGCGATCGGCGAGATAGACGGTCCCCCGCCTTCATAGCGCAGGATGAAATGCAGGGCCTCGGTCCGCGCGTAATCACGCTCGACACGCAGCTCGCGCTTCGCTTTCTCGATCAGCGAAGCGACCCGCTCGTCGTCCCGCAGCGCCCGGGAGAGCTGCCATTCGGAGATGGCGTCGGCGAGGTTCTCCTGGCGGTAGTAGACGAGGCCGAGAAGGTAGTGGAGCGAAGCGTCCCGGGGGAACGCCAGCAACCCTTCCTGGATCTGGGCGCGGGCGTAGAGATCCTTCCCCTGCTTGAGGAAGAGGTTGGAAAGTCCGACGTGCGCCGGAAGGCACTGGGAATCGTAGGTGAGCGCTTCACGGAAGGACGCCTCGGCCGCCGCGAATTCATGCCGCTCCTCGGAGCGCGCCGCCAGCACGCAAAGGCCGCGGGCGATCTCCCGGGAGTCGGGCTCGCGCCGCCTCGGCTCGTCCCGAAGATCGCGCTTCAGGGCCTCCATCGCCTCGCGGAGATCTTGATCGGACATCTTCGAGGAGACGGCCGGGGGCGGAGGAAGCGGAGGGGGAGCGGGGAGAGGCTTTCCCTTCGGGGAACCGGGAAGCGCTCGGACGGGCCGGGGAGAGGGTTTGTGCGGCGCCGAATCGGCCGGGGCGGGCGGCTCGCCGGCGACTTTCTGCCCGGCCGGCGAGGAGGGCTCGATGCGCACGACCAGGGAGCGCGGGATGGTGAGATTCCCGGCCGGGATCTCGAGAAGGATCTGATCTCCTTCGACCCGCCAACCTTCGACTTCGAGGCTGCGTCCATCCTTGAGGTGGACCACGTCGGCGCGGACCGATCCGGAGGAAGCGAAGAGGAAGATCGAAGCGACGAGCGCCGTGCGCCGCATTTCAGCGTTTTCCCGCGTCGAGCCGCGCGACGCTCACCACGACGGGCTTCGCGCCTTCATCCAGGAAGAACCCGGGGACGGCGGCCTTGCCCGACTCGGCTTCGGCGAGCGTCCCATAGTTCCCCCAGCAGAGCCGGTAACACGCCTTTCCTTGGAGCGCGAAAGGGACGATGAAAAAATCGGCCGAATTCCGGGTCCGCTCGGCCGCTTTCCTCACCGACTCCTCGCGGCAGGCGATGGACAATTGCAGCGTGAAGCCGCCCGGAGCCTCGCTCGTAAGGGCAGAGAGCCAGGCGGCCGCGGCGGCCTCGGCGTTCCCGGCATCGAGAAGGGAGCGCGCCGCGCGGCGCGAGCCGGTCGCCGAATCCTGGCTCGGTTCGGCCTGCCCGGCAGCCGCCGCGGGCGCCTGATCCCCTGCGGAAGAGGATTCAGGAGAGGAGGTCGCGGCCGGCGGCGGGGGAGAAGGCGATTCGGTGGGCGGATTCTCCGGCTCTCCCGGCGGGGCCTGCGCCGCGGCGCTCGCCGAATCGGCCGCCGGCTCGGGAAGGGTCGCTGCTTCCGGGGCGGCACGCTCCTCCCCGGATGCCGCCTGCGGGCTAGCGGGAACGGGCGAACCGCGCAAGAAGACGAACCAGACGAAGCCCGCGGCGAGGAGCGCGATCCCGGTGATCACCGAGAGAATTCCCCACCGGCTCGAAGCGGCTCGAGCGCGCGAGGCGGGGAGGGTCCCTTTGAACTCCAGCCGAATCGGACCTCCTCGAGCCACGAGCTCTTCCGGCTCGTGCGCCGCCGCCGAGCGAAAAATCTCTCCCGCCGGGGCGGGCGAAGCGGCGATCGGCTGCGCCGGCGCGGCCGCGGCCGGAGCCGGGGGCGGACTCGGCGCGTCGACTTCCGGCGGCGGAGGCTCCGAAGCTTCCTCCTCCGGCGGGGCCGCGACCTCGATGCGTGCCGGCTCCGCGGGGCTGGCGAGCGGCGGCAAGGGCGTCGCCTCCTCGCCCCCGGCGGCGGCGCGCGAAGGGAGCTCCTCCGGGAGGATCTCTTCAGGCTCCGGCTCCCCGGGCTCGGCGGCGAGCCATCCGAAGAGATGCAGCGCGTACACCACCTTGCTGGCTGAGAAATCGTCGAGGCCCGCTCCCTGTCCGAAGGCGTGGATCGTCATCGGCGCCGAGAAACGCGCCGCATGCGCCTGCCAGGCCCGGGGAAGCTTGGGCGGCGCCTGCGCCTCCCCGGGCGGAGGGGAAGAAGGGGAGTAGACTGTGTCTGGAGCGCCGACTTCCAGGAGCACGAAGCTCCGCTCCGGCAGCTCCTTGATCAGATCGATGAGAAGCTCCCGCGTGTCGACGTTCAGCGAGGTGACTTCGCGGGGGAAGTATCCCTCCTGGACATCGTAGCGGCCTTCCGCGAGGCCGAGGACGCTCCCGACGATCTGGCGGAGCTGCTGGCGGGCCCCCGCGAAGAGCTCCCCGCTGGTGAGGAATCCCATCTGCACGAGGACTCGGGCCAGGGAGGTTCCCGCCTTCGCCTGCTTGCGGGCCAGATCGAGCTGTTCCGTTTTGAGCTTGCCGGCCCGCATCAGAATCGGCGCCAGGTGATCGGCCTGGTCGTTGGAGGAGGCCATGGCGATCTCGCCCGATTGAAAATAGAGGAGCTTCAGGACGGCGCCGACCGAGATTCGCAAAGTGCCGCTGAATGCCTCGAGGTGCAGGCGGACGAGGAGCCTGGGGCAGGAAGTTTCGGCGAATGTTCCCGAGCTGCTCACCGGTTCCATTCAGATGCCATCCTCGGGGCGGACCCCGGGCCCCCGAGGCGGGTGGTGGGGGAAATCACCGAGCGATGGAAGTATAGTGTCGGCCCCCGGGGGTGTCAACCGCGCCTTAAAGGGTGCGGATGAGGCCTAATTATTTGACCGACATGGGGTTGTTAATATGTCTTCGTCCCGGAAAACGGCGCCGCGCACGACCCGGATCGAAAGCCGGTACGACGTGATCATCGTCGGCAGCGGCATCGCCGGACTGCGCGCGGCGGTGGATCTCGCCGAGGCGGGCGCCCGAGTCGCCGTCCTGACCAAGGACGATCCCACCGACAGCAACACCGGCTACGCGCAAGGGGGCATCGCCGTCGCGCTCTCCGAGGAGGACAAGGTCGAGTTCCATTTCCAGGACACGTTGCGCGCCGGGGACGGCCTGTGCAACGAGCAGGCGGTGCGGATCCTCGTGGAGGAGGGGCCGGCCCGCATCCAGGAGCTCATCGACTGGGGCACCCGGTTCGATCGCGAGGGAACCCGTCTGGCCTTCGGAAGGGAAGGCGCTCACAGCCGGCGGAGAGTCCTGCATGCCCACGGCGACTCGACCGGCAGGGAGCTGGTGCGGGCGCTCCTGGCCCGGGCGCGAACCTTCCCCACGCTTGCTTTTCTCAGCCGGACCTTCTCCGTGGACTTGATCCTCCGCGCCGGCCGTTGTGTCGGACTCCTCGTCCTGGACGAGGAATCAGGAAATCTCCGGGCGCTCGGATCCGCCGCCGTGCTCCTCGCGACGGGAGGAGCCGGGCGCCTCTATCGGGAGACGACGAACCCTCCGCAGGCGACCGGGGACGGAGTGGCGATGGGGTACCGCGCCGGCGCGGCCGTCATGGATCTGGAGTTCGTCCAGTTCCATCCCACCGCGCTGTTCGTCCCGAACGCCCCCCGGTTCCTTCTTTCGGAGGCGCTGCGGGGGGAAGGAGCGCTCCTCAAGAACGCGGCCGGCGAGCGCTTCATGCCGCGCTACCACCCCGACGCGGAGCTCGCTCCCCGGGACGCCGTCTGTCTCGCGATCGTCAGGGAAATCGAGCGGACCGGCGATCCCTGTGTTTTCCTGGATCTGACGGGACGCGATCCGGCGGCGTTGAGAGAGCGGTTCCCGAAAATCTACGAGACCTGTCTTCTGTTCGGCCTGGATCTGGCTCGCGATCGGATTCCCGTCCTTCCCAGCGCGCACTATTTCATGGGGGGGGTCCGCACCGACCTTTCCGGCCGGACCAGCCTGCCGGGGCTTTTCGCGGCGGGCGAGGTCGCCTGCACGGGGGTCCACGGGGCGAACCGTCTCGCCAGCAACTCCCTCCTGGAAGGGCTGGTCTTCGGGGCGCGCGCCGCGGCGGCCATCCGGGCCGAGCCTGGTGGTACCGCCTTGGAGTCGGAGGAGGTGGGGGTCCCTGCCGTGCTCACCCCGACCCCCGGCCGTGCCGCCGAATGGGAGAGGCGGATCGGTGACCTGATGTGGAAGCACGCCGGCATCCGGCGCGACGCCGAGGGTCTGAGCGCCGCGTCCCGGGAGCTGGAGCGGATGGAAGCGGCGACGGGCGCCCATCGGATCGCGCGCCGGAGCGTCGAAGCCCGGAATCTGACGGTCCTCGGGGAGCTGGTCTGCCGGGCGGCGCTGGAGCGGCGGGAGAGCCGGGGATCACATTTCCGCAGCGACTTCCCCGGGCGGCGGGAGGAATGGTCCCGGCACCTCGAATCGAAGGCGGCGGCCGCCGCCGATCTGCCCCGGGTGGAGGGAGTCGAATCCCCGGCGGATCTCAGCGGATCAATTTGAACGAGCGGCCCCAGCGGGTGCGGGTGATCAGGTGCGTGATCTTCGACCAGATGCCGGCGACCCTGTCCCCGATTCCGGTGCGCAGCCAGGCGTCCCGATCCTCCTCGTACGACCAGAAGACCACGAAGGCGCGGCCCTTGATGTAATCGCGCGGGACGAAACCCCAGGCCCGGCTGTCGCGGCTGTTGTCGCGGTTGTCGCCCATGGCGAAGTAGCGCTCCGGCGGAATCTTCGTCGGCGGATAGTCGTCGGCGTCGAGGTTCGTCCCCGGGGGATAGATGTGCTGGACGTAGGGCTCCCTTTGGAGGATGCCGTTCAGGTAGAGATCGCGATGACGCACTTCGAGTACGTCCCCCGGCAATCCGACGATGCGCTTGATGTAGTCCTTTTCCGGCTCTTCGGGGTACTTGAAGACGATGATGTCGCCGCGCCGTACTTCCCGGATGGGAAGGATCTTCTTTTCCCACGCGAACGACGTCGGCGCGTAGACGTGCTTGTTCACCATGATGTAGTCGCCGATGAGCAGCGTCGGAATCATGGAGCCGGTGGGGATCTTGGACTGTTGAAAGACGAAAGTCCGGGCGAAGATCACGAAGATGACGCAGGTGACGATCGTCTCGAAATAATCCCGGAGGATCCCCTTGGGCGGGGAAGCCGGGAGCGCTTCCTGTGGGGATTCCGTCATCGGAGGAAGGAGGCCACCATCTCCACGGCCTCCTCGGGCGTCCGAGCGAGCCGCGTGATGCGGATCTGTTCCGCTTCGATCATCCGTCGATCCTCGAGGGTTCGGAAGATCTCCTTCCAGCATTCGCCGAGGAGGACGACCCGGGTCGGGGGGAGGAGGCCGCCGCGGTTCAGGGCCCAGAGAAAAGTCAGCTCCGCCAGGGTTCCCGATTTGCCGGGAAGGATTATATAGGCGTCGCCGAGGTCGATCAAACGACGGGTCCGGGTGAAGAGATCGGTCTCGCGAATCTCCTCGTCCAGGTAGGCGTTCCCGCGGCCTCGGGTGAAAGCCTGGGTTGTCACTCCCACGGCGCGGCCGCCGGACTCCCGCGCCCCGCGGCTGGCCGCCTCCATCACGCCGCCGTATCCGCCGTTGACGACGACGAGCCCGGCCTGGGCCAGGAGGCCCCCGACGCGCCGGGCCTCTTCGTAGAGCGGATCGCCTTCCCGCGGCTCGCTGCTTCCGAAAACCGCCACGGCGCGCGGCTTCCGGGCATCCATTCCCTCTCCTTCCGGGATCACGGTTGTCGGGCGGGGCCCCGAGGCGGATTCGGAGCCCGCCGGGGGGCTAGTTATCGTTTCGAGCCGGAGCGCGGGCGGGCGCCGGGTGGAACGGGGAGGCGCCGACCGCCATCATTCAAGCCAAATCTGGACCCTGTCCCCGCCATCCTGGAATTCGAGCGGGCTCCGGGAGTTCGCGTCGCGGAGCCGCCGCCAGAGCTCCGCCTTGGTCATCGAGACGCCGTCCATCTCGAGGCAGGCCCCCTCGGGAGCGGAGGCGAGGATCACCGCCACCAGGCCCAGCGGCAGGCTGAAGGAAGCGACGACTCCGTCGGCCTCCTGGAACCGGATCCTCAACCGGCTCGCCTCGCCGGCCGGAAAAGGCTGCTGCCAGGCGGCGCCGAGGTCGAGGCTGTAGGAGAGCAGAAAGATACCCAGGACCAGGGAAACGACGAAGAATTTCGCCAGGCGGCTCATGCGAGTCCTCCGGAGCTGTCAGGGAAACGAACCAGTGCCGCAGAGCATAACGGATCTCCGAGGAGAAGTGTTCCGCGCCATCACTCAGCGCCGGGCAGACGCGATTTCAGCCGCCGGATCTGGGCGGAGAGGGCGCTCAGCCGGACCGAAAGGCTCACGAGGTAGGCGCTCAACACGATCCAGATCAGCGTGTAGGCCCAGAAGAGATAGCCGAGGTTCTTCATTTCTCAACCCTCCAGCAGTTGTTCGCGCTCTCGAAGTCCGGCCAGCTCGTCGCGCAGCATTCCCAGACGGAGGCGCTGAATCAGCAGCAGCACGAAAAGCAGCGTGAACGTCAGCATGCAGAGCATGAAAGTGACCAGCATGACCGGCGCGAGCCCCTGCCCGCCGCCCGTCTTGAAGACGATGGGGTGATGGCCCCGCCAGAGCTTGACGGAAAAATAGATGATCGGCACGTCCAGGAACCCGACGATTCCCAGAACGGCCGCGAGCCGGGCTTCCTGGGCGCGGTTCTGAGCCTGGCCCCGAAGCAGCAGATAGGCGACGTAGACCAGCTCCAGGACGAGAGTCGTGGTCAGGCGGGCCTCCCACGTCCACCAGGTTCCCCACACCGGGCGCGCCCAGATCGGCCCGGTCAGGAGGACGATGCCGCAAAAGACGACGCCCAGCTCGGCGGCGGCATGCGCCAGCACGTCCCAGAAGGCCTTGCGAGTCCACAGGAAGAGGATGCTCCCGAGGAAGACCACGAAGAAGGCGAGGAAGGAGACCCAGGCCGAGGGGACGTGGAAGTAGAAGATCCGCTGGACCACGCCCATCGTGACCTCGTTGGGGACGACCAGGAACACGCGGTACAGGCAGACGACCATCAGAATCGTCGTGGCCGGAAACAGCACGGCTTCCAGTCTGCGGAGCGGACCTTCCATGGGAATCCCCTTGAGCGGCCGGCTCACTCTTCGAGGACGTAGTCGAAAAGGAGAATGCCGGCCACGATGAAGATCGCATCGAAACAGGCCGAGAGCGTGAGCAGGTAGCCGTAGGAGCTCAGGCCCCGCTCCGCCAGGCACAGCCGCGTGGCCTTCACGCCCCAGATCACCAGCGGCGTGGCGGCCGGAAAAAGGAGCAGCGGAAGCAGGAGCTCGCTGCGCCGCGTTCGGACCGTGACGGCCGCGAACAACGTGCCCAGAGCCGAGAAGCCGACGGTATTGACCACGACGACGGCGGCGACGGGCAGCGCCGCGGCGGAAAGATGATAGCCGAACAGCACGACGGAAAGGGGGAGAATCATCGACTGGACCGTCAGGATGAGGACGACGTTGGCCGTGAGCTTTCCCAGGAAGATGGCGCTCGGATCGGCCGGGCACAGCGCGAGCGCCTGCAGGCAGTCGCGCTCGCGCTCGATCAGAAAGGAATTCTGGAGGCTGAGGATGGCGGAGAACGTCAGGGTGATCCAGATCAACCCCGCCCCGACGTCCTCGAACCGCAGGCTCAGCTCCTGGAACTGGAAGGCGAAGCTGAAGACCAGCTGCACCAGGACGGCGAAGAAGAAGGCCGCCGTGAGGCTCTCCCGGGTGCGCAACTCCAGCCGTAGATCCTTGCCGCAGACGAGAAACATCGCGGGAGCCGCCATGGCGCCTAGCGTCCTATCCGCGAGGCCACGGCCGCCTCGTAGATTCTCGGAAAGCTCGCGGCATCGATCCCCTCGCGGGGGGCGTCGAAGACCACGGAGCCGCGGGCCAGGATCGCCGCCCGCCGGCAGAGGCCGAGTCCGGTCGCGAAATCGTGCGACGAGAAGACCAGCGTCTTGCCCCGCCGCACCAGACCTTCGAGGATCCGGTGGAGAAGCTGCGCGGCTTGCGGATCGAGACCGGTGAACGGCTCGTCCAGAAGAATCAGGTCGGGATCGTGCACCAGCGCCCGGGCGATCGCCAGGCGCTGCTGCATGCCGCGCGAATAGTCGCCGCACAAGTCGCCCTCGCGCCCCGCGAGCCCGACTTGCTCCAGCAGGCGCCGGCAGGCCGCGGGCGGCTCGGGAACGCGGTACATCCGGGCGTAGAACAGGAGGTTCTCGAGAGCGGTGAGCCGATCGTAGAGCATCGTCTGATGGGCGAGCAGGCCGACGCGGCGCCGCAGGCTTCCCCGCGACCGCCGCGCGGCGAGGTCCTGCCCTTCGAAGAGCGCCAGCCCGGTGGTGGGCCGGAGAAGGGTGGCGAACACCCGCAGCAGCGTCGTCTTGCCGGCGCCGTTGGGTCCGAAGAGCGCCAGGCTTTCTCCGCGGCGAATGGAGATCGCGACCGATCGGAGGGCCGCCCGCGAGCCGAAGCTCACGCCGAGCGCCCGGGCCTCCAGGAAAGGGTCGGGTATCAACGACGGGTCTTCCGGGGCCGTGACGCCGAGGCCCCTTCGGTTCCCAGGCGCTCCTCGAGGACGTCGATCTGGCGGAGAATCTCCGCGGCCTCGCCCTGATAGCGCACCTTCAGATCGTGATAATCCTTCTCGGCCATCTTCCCCATGCTGAAATCGAACTCGAGGTCCCGCAGGGTCTCGTACGCCACCTCGCGGAGCGCGTGGAGATCGCTCAATTCCCCCGCCAGGGCGTATTCTCCCGACCGGAAATCCTCGGGGCGCATCAGGGGAAAGGCGATCCATAGGCCGAATCCGAAGAGCAGCGCCAGGAAGCCGAGAATGGCCATCTCAGGGCTCCGTCCGGTCCATCTCCTCCTGGACCCTCCGCAGGAACGAGGGATCGGGAGGCTGGGCGCCGCCGGCGCCCAGCGGAGGAACCAGAGGGGCCTCGCTCCACGGCACCTTCGCCCAGCGCCGCAGAATCAGCACGAGAAGCGTGCCCCCCAGCAGGACCGCTCCGAAGGGCAGGAGCCATCCGACGAGATTGAAGCCTTCCGGCTTCGGCGCGGCCAGAATCTGCTCGCCAAAATCATCCACGTACGCCTGCAGCACCTGTTCGGGGGTCTGTCCCCCGGCGAGGCGGGCGGCGACTTCGGCCCGGACGCGGTCGGCCTTCCCACAGGTGCACTCCTTGATCGTCAGATTACTGCACCCGCAGTCGCAGATGATCCGGCCGGTCACCGCCTCCAGATCCTTCGAGGAGGGCACGACGCCGGCGCCGGCGCCGGCGGGCGCCAGGCAAGCGGCGAGCAGGAGGATCCGCGCGATCCTCCGGGCGACCCTAGCCAAGGCTCCGCTCCTCGATCAGCCGGGCGTGCGCCAGCAGAGCCCGCTCCCGCCGATCCGGCCAGACGGCGATGTGCGCGCCGAGGAAGATCACGATCCAGCCGATCCAGATCCAGTTGATCAACGGATTCAGGTAGTACTTGAACGTGGCCTGGCCGGTCTGCGGGTCGAAATCGATGAGAATGAGATAGAGGTCTTCCTTGAGCGTCGAATAGATGTCGACTTCCGTCGAGGGCTGGTTGAAGGCCTTGTAGAAGTTCCTCCCGGGCCGGATGACGCCCACCGGCCGTCCGTTTTCCAGGATTCCCATCACCGCCGTGAACTGATCCACGTGGGCGTCGCTGGAGGAGAGCGTGTCCTCGAAGCGGAGGGTGTAGGGTCCGGCCTTCAGGCTCTCCCCGCGTCCCAGGCGGAACGTCGCCTCCTGGCGGAAGAAGGAGGAGCCGACGATCCCGATGAAGATGAAGACGACGCCGATGTGCACGATGTAACCGCCGTACCGGCGGCGGTTCCGGTTCACCAGCGCGGCAAAGGCCACCGGAAACGCCTCCCCGGTGGAGCGCTGCCGCGCCAGCGATCCGCGGATGAACTCGTAAGCCATCGTGGCCAGGACGAAGGCGCAGAGAGGGAAGGCGACGAGCGCCGAGAGCTGCCGCATGCCGGCCGCCAGGAGCACCGTCAGGAGGGCGACCCCGAAGGCCGCGGGGACGAGGAAGATCCGGAGCAGTTTCCGAGCCGAGGCGCGCCGCCAGGCAATCAGCGGACAGGTGCCGGTCAGCAGCAGCAGGGCAACGGACAGCGGGAAGTTCACGGTGTTGAAGAAAGGAGGCCCCACGGTGATCTTCACCCCGCGCACCGCCTCGGAGACCACCGGGAAGACGGTCCCCCAGAACACCGCGAAGGTGATCCCCACCAGCAGCAGGTTGTTGAACAGGAAGCTGCTCTCCCGCGACACGAACGAGTCGAGACGGCCTTCGCTCTGCAGGCGCGGCAGCCGCCAGACCAGCAAGGTGACCGAGAAGGCGATCACGAGTCCGAGAAACACCGACAGCACGGGGCCCACGCCTGATCTCGCGAAGGCGTGGACCGACGAGATGACGCCGCTGCGCGTCAGGAACGTTCCGAAGATCGACAGGCAAAACGTCAGGAGGATGAGGCTCATATTCCAGATCTTGAGCATCCTCTTCTTCTCCTGGATCATCACGGAGTGCAAAAAAGCGGTGGCCGTCAGCCAGGGCATCAAGGCGGCGTTCTCGACGGGGTCCCAGGCCCAGTAGCCTCCCCACCCCAGCTCGATGTACGCCCAGTAGCCGCCGAGAAGCAGCCCGATCCCGAGGAACAGCCAGGCGAAGATCGTCCAGCGACGCGTCGTGCGAATCCAGACGTCTCCGACCCGGCCGGACATCAAGGCCGCCATCCCGAAAGCGTACGGAACGGAGACGCCGACGTATCCGAGGTAGAGGCACGGCGGATGGATCGCCATGAGCGGGGTTTGGAGCTGAGGGTTCAGCCCCTTTCCGTCGGCGGGCAGGAATCCCAGGAGCTGGAAGGGATTGCTGGTGAAATTCATGAGGCCAAGAAAGAACAGGGTGATCCCGGAGAGCGTCGCGACCACGTAGGGCATCAGGGCGCGATTCTGGCGGCGATTCTGGAGAATGACGAGCAGGGAGAAGGTCGAAAGGACCATGACCCACAAGAGCAGCGAGCCGGAATGCCCCCCCCAGAAGGCGGTCAGCTTGTAGAGCCACGGCATGGCGCGGCTGGAGTAAGACGCCACGTATTCCACGTCGAAACGGTCGTTGAGGAAAAGCGAGGCGAGCGCGAACGAAGCCATTCCGAGCAGGGCGGTCACGGACAGGGCGCTGCGCTCCCCGCTCTCGATCAGGGAGCGCGACCGGGTCATCGCCCCGAGGCTGGAAGCGACGAGCGCCCAGGCCGCCGCCAGGGCCGCCAGGATCAGACAGAGATCGCCGAATTGTGGCATCGACCTCCCCTCGCGGGGCGGATCGTCTCGAGACCGCCGAAAGAGGATGTTGGGGGAAGAAACCTACGAAGATCCGGCGCGGACGCTCTTTTTCTCACCCTCGTACTTGGAGGGGCATTTGGCGAACAGCGTCCGGGCCTCGAAGAGGCCATCCTTCATGCTTCCCTCCACCACCACCTCCGCATTGTCCACGAAGGTGTCCGGGAGCTCCTTCCGGAAAATCACCGGCAGCGAGCTTTTGCCGTCGGTCACCAGGAACCGGGCCCCGAGAACTCCCGGCTGTTTGACGATGGAAGAGGCCGCCACCTTTCCATTTACACGGAAGTGCTCATCCAGGGCGGACGGCGGGTGAGCCAGATACTCGCTCACCGTGAGGTAGTAAACCATCGATCCGCGGAAGCTCAAGGCGAAGAGAACCGAGAAGGCGACCAGGAGAATGATGACACAGAGGGCGATTTTCGGGTTGATCCGGGCGAGCATCCTGTTTTGCTTCCTCACGGATTCCTGATGGAAGAGCATGATAGCCCGCGAGATAGACGCGTGTCAAATACCTGATGCCGCACCGTTT